>CAZACE010000048.1:0-8461 GCA_964483255.1 uncultured Oscillospiraceae bacterium | reverse complement strand
GAAGGACGGCGTGCCGCTGCATCCCTCCTATGAGCAGCAGGACGAGATCTTCCAGAAGTTCGTGCAGCGCTATCCGAATATCAAGTGCATCGCGCGCCACGTGCGCTATGCGCATTCCGGTTCGGAGAACAGCCTCAAGGCGTTCATGTGGTATCAGGGGCACACGTTCGAGAGCCGCATGTTCACCTTCAATATCCTCGACCGCGTCGGCGGCGGCGACGCCTTTGCCAGCGGCCTGATCTATGCGATGTTCCACGACTATAAGCCGATGGACATGGTGAACTTTGCCGTTGCCTCCAGCGTGATTAAGCATACCATCCACGGTGATGCGAACATCACTGACGATGTGCAGAGCATCAAGAATCTGATGAACATGAACTACGACATAAAAAGGTAATCCTGAAAGAGCTGCGAAGCAATTCGCGGCTTTTTTCTTTTTTGGGGGATGTATGGTGCGGGAGGCTTGCGGGCAACCTGCCTGTAAAGGGAGGATGGAAGCGTATGGCTTTTTGGAACAGCGGTGAGGCGCTCGGTTCGCCGGTATCGGGCGAGGCGATTGCGCTGCGCGATGTGAAGGACGAGGCGTTCAGCGGGGAGATGCTGGGGAAGGGCGCGGCGGTGATTCCGGACGGCACATGGGTTGTTGCGCCCTGCGCAGGCACGATCGACACGGTATTTGAGACGGGGCATGCGGTGACGATGAACACGGATGGCGGCGCGCAGGTGCTCATTCATGTCGGCATCGACACCGTGAAGCTCGGCGGAAAGCATTTTTCCGTGCGATGTGCGGCGGGTGAGCGGATCAGGCGAGGACAGCTGCTGATTGAATTTGACCGGGAGGCGATTGCGCGGGAAGGATATGATACGACTGTTGTGATGGTTGTGCTTGACTGCAAAGCCCCGGTCGAGGCCGTATCAGGCAAGTACGTCACAGAGGGCGAGACGATTCTCAGGATTGGCGCGCGCTGAAGGAGGGAATACCATGCGACTGTTTCAGCGGCTGGGCAAGGCGCTGATGCTGCCCGTGGCCTGCCTGCCCATCAGCGGCATCATGATGGGGCTTGGCTATGCGATTGCGCCCGCTGCCATGGGCGCGTCGGGGGCAAGCGAAGGACTTGCATATGCGCTGGGCTTTTTTCTCATCAAGGCTGGCGGTGCGCTGATTGACAACATGGCGCTGCTTTTTGCCATCGGCGTGGCGGTTGGGCTCTCCCAAAACGGAGACGGCACCGCTGCTTTGGCGGGGCTTGTTTCCTGGCTGATGATCACGACGCTGCTCACTTCGGATGTGCTGTCTGTGGTTGCGCCGGGCATCGTTGCCGATCCTGTAAATGCCGTGGCGTTTTCGAAGACAGCAAATCCGTTTACCGGCATTCTCTGCGGCGTGATTGGCGCGGCATGCTTTAATAGATTTAAAGGCGTGAAGCTGCCGGACGTGCTGGCGTTCTTCTCCGGTAAGCGATGCGTGGCGATCATCACGGGCGTCGTGTCGGCGGTGATTGCGATCGCGTTGGTATTCCTCTGGCCAGCAATATTCGGTGCGCTGGTGTCCATTGGCCAAGCGATCAAGGGCATGGGCGCCCTCGGCGTGGGGCTGTATGCGTTTCTCAACCGGCTGCTGATTCCCACGGGACTGCACCATGCGCTCAACAATGTATTCTGGTTTGACACGATCGGCATGGGCGATCTGACGGCCTATTGGGGCGCGCTTACCGAGGGCAGCGCCATGGCGGACGGAACGGTGATCGACTGGTCGGTGGGCATGTACATGGCGGGCTTTTTTCCCTCGATGATGGGCGGCGTCGCCGGTGCGGCTGCGGCGATGATCCGCTGCGCAAAGCCGGGGAAGCGAAGAAGCGCAATCGGTCTGGTCGGTGCGGCGGCAGCGTGTGCATTCCTTTGCGGCGTGACGGAGCCGTTTGAGTTTGCGTTCATGTTCCTCGCATTTCCGCTGTATGTTGCGTATGCTGTGCTCTATGGCGTATTCGCGGCGGTGAGCGTTGCGCTGGGGTTCCGGGCCGGGTTTTGCTTCTCTGCAGGACTGACTGATCTGGTCTTCTCGGCGTCTTTGCCGGCGGCAGCGAATACCTGGCTGATCCTGCCGCTGGGCGCGGCGGCGTTCGTTTGCTTTTATCTGGTGTTCCGGATTTCGATTGTCAGGTGGAATCTCAAAACGCCGGGACGCGAGGAAGAACGGGCGGACGAAAGCGAGGATGAAAAGATAGCGGAGCCCATGGGAAATGATTTGACCGCCATGGCAACGGCGATCCTTGAAGGACTGGGCGGCAGGGAGAATCTGGCAAGCGTCGATCACTGCGTCACGCGCCTGCGGCTGGAGGTGAAGGACAGCCGGCTGGTCGATGAAAAGAAGATCCGCGAAAGCGGCTGCGCGGGCGTGATCCGCCCGGGGAAGCGCAGCGTACAGGTGATCATCGGGCCGAAGGTGCAGTTTGTTTTCGATGAGTTCAAGAAGATCGCGAAATAACCGGCATGCTGTCGGCGGCTTTGCCGATGAATGGGAAACAGTTGGCGGCATGGTCCTTTTTCTTGACAGACATGTCGGGCGATTTTATACTGTTTTTATACAGCGCGAAGCGGAAATGGGGGCAGCAGCCCGATTGGGAGGCACAGCGGTGGAGCTGAGCACATTGCGCGATTAAAAATCTTTACCAAAAAAGAGAACCGCGAAGCATGGGCTTCATGGTTCTCTTTTTTTGTTTCTCGGAGAATCGGGCTATATGCGCGAAGCGAAGAGGGGTGCAGGGACTAGTCCCTGCCAGGGGCGTGGGGACAGCGTCCCCGCCGTATCCTCAAGCTTCGCTCGCGATATGCAGCGTGAAGGAGAACACGGAGCCGACGCCCTCGACGCTCTCGACGGTCATTTCCTCGCCGAGCTGCTTCATGATCTCATAGGCGATGGCCAGGCCGAGACCCGTGCCCCTGCCGCCGTGGGACTTGTCCGCCTTGTAGAAGCGCTCAAAGACATGCGGCAGATCCTCGCGGCTGATGCCGATGCCGGTATCGCGCACGGTGACGCGGATGACGTCGCTATCCGGCTTCACATGCAGCGTGACCGTGCCGCCCTCGCTGGAATACTTGAATGCGTTATCCAGCAGGGCGATAAGCACCTGCTGCGTGCGGTCCGGATTGCCCAGAACCTGCGGCAGCTCATCCGGTACATCGTAGATGAACGTCTGCTGATAGTCCTCGGCGTAGGCAGAGTAGGTTTCATGAATGACATCCAGCAGCGGCAGGGGAGTGAAGACGGATTTTGTAAGCGACGCTTTGCCGCTCTGCAGGCGGCTTAGCTCCAGCATATCGGATACCAGACGCGTAAGGCGCATGGTTTCGCGCAGAACGACATTATACGTCTGCTGGCGCTGCTCTTCGGTCTTGATGAGGCCGTCGCGAAGCGGCTCAATGAGCGCCCGCATGGCGGTCAGCGGCGTGCGCAGCTCATGGGAGACATTGGCGACATAGTCGCGGCGGGTCTGCTCCAGGCGCTCGGCGCTGGTGACGTCCGAGAGAATGCCGACGCAGCCGGTGAGCGTGTCATCGCTGCGGATGAGCGGCGATACGGAGACGGCGATGGCGATATTTCCCTGCCAGATTGTGCGGCGGATGGATTCGCGGGTGGTAAGCGTCTGGTCAAACATCTCCAGCACATCCGGCGCGGCCTCGCGCAGCTCGCATTCCTCGGGCAGGCCGAGCAGTTCGTATACGGCGGGATTGATAAGCGTTGTGCTGCCTTCGGCGTCCAGGGCGATGATGCCCTCGCTGACGCTATTGATCAGGCTTCTCAGGCGGTTGCGCTCCATTTCCAGGGTGGAAATGGTATTGCCCAGCTCGCTGGAGAGATAATTGAGCGCAACGCCGAGCTCGCCGAATTCATCCTCGCGGCGATCATCCGCGCGCACGGTGAGATCGCCGCCGGCCATCGTCAGCGCGACAGCGCGCATATCGGCGACCGGACGCGAGAGGCGCGAGGCAAAATACAGCACGACGGGCAGCAACAGCAGCGCAATGAGCAGCACGGAGAACGTGATGGTATCGCTGAGCGCCTGCATGCCGCTCATGATCTCCGTCATGGACTGAGCCATGAACACCGCGCCGACAACCTCGCCGAAAAACGTGATCGGCACGGCGACGGCGACGAAGTTGCCGCTGATGATCTCTTCATTGGAAGTGTCGTTGTCCTCGCCATGGCCGGCGATACCGTCGAGCACATCGGAGGTGCGGGCGATGGTACGCGTGGTCGAGCGGGTGTTTTCGGGCAGCTCGAGATCCTTCTGATCGCCGATATGCGTGGCGATCTCGCCGGTGAGCACGGTGGGCAGCATCGCCTGCGCGAGGCTTGCGGGCAGGCGGCCCACGCGTCTTCCATCCTCCTGCTGGGTGCGGATGAGGGTGTCGCCGGAATTATCGACAACCCAGACGGTGGCCTCCCACTGAGCCGTGCTGCGGCCGATGAGCGGCACGAGATAGGCGGTGGAAATTTCACCGCGAAGCGTGCTTTCGATATAGCCGGAGATGATCTGGCCCTTGGGAATGAGATCATCGATCTTATTGCGGGCAAACAGCTGCGGCGAAATGGCGGTATAGATGGCGACAATCAGCGCGGCAAAGAGGGCGACCGTACCGTAAACCAGCACGAGCGTCCTGCGGAAAAAGCTGCTGCGTCTCATAGACCGGCCTCAAACTTATAGCCCACGCCGTAAACGGTCATGATATCCCAGGCCTTGCCCATCTCATCGCAGGCGAGCTTCTGGCGCAGGCGCTTGATATGGGTATCGACAGTGCGGGTATCGCCGAAGAAATCATAGCCCCAGATGCGCGAGAGGATCTGTTCGCGATCGAACACACGGCCCGGATGCGAGGCCAGCAGATACAGCAGCTCCACCTCGCGCGGCGTGCAGGAAATGCTCTGCGTGCCAAGGCGCACGCTGTAGCGCTCGGGCTGGATTTCCAGGCTGGAATACTTGAGGGTGGTTAGCCGCTCTTCCTGCGGCGTGCCTGCGCTCTGATTTGTGCGGCGCAGCACGGCCTTGATGCGCGAGACGACCTCGCGCGGAGAAAATGGCTTGACGATGTAGTCGTCCGCGCCCATCTCAAGACCCAGAATGCGGTCGATCTCCTCGCCGCGTGCAGTGAGCATGATGATGGGCAGCGTGCTCTCCCTGCGCACACTCTGGCAAACGTCCATGCCGGAGAGCCCCGGCATCATCTGATCGAGCAGCATGAGATCATAGCGCTCCCGGCGCGTCATCTCCAGCGCAGTCTTGCCGTCATAGGCGGAGTCGTGCTCGAATTCTTCATTATCCAGATACAGAGAAAGCGACTGATGGATGATCGGATCGTCGTCGCAGATGAGAATTTTCGGATGCTTATTCATGGCATATCACCTCTATCATCCAGTATAACCGCGCAAAATGGCGAAAGTGTGAAGGGATGATGGAAATTTGTGGGAGACAGGGAGATGAGGGGAACTGTGTAAGTCTCCCTCATCCCTCTGGGCCCGGCGCAGCGCGCCATGCGCCGCAGGCAGAAACACATATTACGGGACTTGAATCAGACAACCGGAAGAACGGAAAGACGAATCTGCGCCTTCGCATACGGCACGAGCGTCACGTCGATCATCTCGCCCTTCTCGCAGGCAACAGGCGGCTGCTCGCAGCTCTCTGAGCGCATGCCCCAGCCCGGCTGGGCATAGCCCCTCGTATGGAGCTCAATGCCGGACTCGGTCATCATGGTTTCGATGTCTGCGCTTTCATCAAGTGCGACGCCGAAGCCCTTCCTGGCCTGCATGGCCAGCGCGCCGTTTTCATCGTCGAGCATGTCATACGCGGGGGCATGGCTGAATACGAGCGGACCGCGTCTTACGCATACAGCCTGATGATAGCAGACATGGCGCTGGACAGCCATCGGCAGGGTGAGCAGGAGCTCGTCTCCGTCGCTCCACTCGCGGTTGACGGTGAGAATCGTGCCGCAGGGCGCGGGGATGATCTCGCCGCAGACGGCGGCAGTTGCGCCCTCGGCCCAGGCCGGGATGCGCAGATGCAGCGGGAACGCGGCATTCTTATCCAGATTCACGGTGATGCGGATGTTGCCGCTGACGGGATAGCTGCTTTCCACATTCAGGCGGACGGCGGCGCCGGCGAGGCGATAGCGCACCTGGCAGGGCGCATAGGAAGCGGCATACAGGCCGTCGTCGCGGGAAAGCAGCCACTGACTGTTTGCATAGCGCGGCCAGGCGGCAAGCAGCGCGCTGAGGGTTTCGCTGTCTTCCAGCGAGAACAGGCTCACATGATGCGCAGAGAGCGGGAAGCGTGCCGCGCGGTCGGTTTTCACCTGATTGGCCTGCTGCACGGCCTGCACGCTGCGGCCGTCCGGCGCGAAGGCGGCGCTCATGCCGTTGTACATGAGGGTATCGAGCTGATCGGCCATATGCTCGCCGGCGGGGCAGGCGAGCAGGGTTTCCAGCGACGCGGCCAACTCGCACAGGGACTTCGCATGCACGCCGCGGCTGGGATGGCTGCCCGCCAGCAGCGGATCGCCGGTGACGCCGCCGCAGACAGCGCCATGCGCCTTATTCATGCGGGCGAGGCCGGTTTCCGCGGCGGAAAGATGTTTGCCCGAGCCGGTGAGCTGCGCGGCAAGAGCGCTTGCGCGCAGACCCTCGCAGAGATTCGCTGCATCGGACGTGCGCAGCAGATGATGCGCATAGCCGTCCTCGCCTTCACAAGAGAGCGCTTCGTAGAGCGCTTCTTCGCTCATCGTGCGGGAAATCGGCGTGCGATAGGGGAAACTGTGGAAGAGCGTGGTATAATCCGCGCCCTGCGCAACGAGCGTCATGAGCACGGAGAGAATGGCTTTCTGCGCGGTGACATTATAGAGGAATACGCCGCACTCGAGCGTATCGGCGCAGTGCATGGCGTCCTCGGCGGAAAGCGGAGAGGTTTCCAGCGTATCCTTGAGGAACTTCATATAGCGCAGCATGAAGGAGAGCAGGCGCTTATCGCCGGTCATGGAATAGGCGGCGCAAAGCGCGCGCAGCATGCGGCCGCGGGCGGAAAAGGTTTCGTTTTCCGCGCCGAAGCTGCCGTCCTCGCGCTGGGTATCTACCACGGCATCGGCAAGGCGCAGGGAGGCGCGGCGCAGCTCCTCGTCGCCAAGCAGCGCCGCCGTGAGCAAGCTGGCTTCAAGCACGTTGGCGGCGTCCATACCGCCGAGCAGCCCGCCGCCGAACCAGACACTGCCGCTTCCGGTATGCGGGAAGAGGGATTCGCAGCGGGAAAGGAGCCCTGCACGCAGGGAAAGCAGACGGTCGCGCATCGCGCCGCGGGCGATAATCGCGCCGGCGGGCAGCGGGGCAAAGCGGCCGGGACTAAGCGGGGCGCGGGCAAAGAATGTACGGGTAAGCATAAGAAAAATCCTCCTGGAAATTGCTGATATGGATGCTGCCGGACGAGCAGCAGAAATGTTACAATCCTACAAAATATAGTTTACAACGCGGCTGGGATTGCGTCAACAAAAGAGTTGAAAACAGGCGTAAAATAGAGTACAATTGAACTGTCAAAATAACTATATTGGGAAGAGGTGTCCATTTATGGCCGAGAAGAAAACCGTGCAAACCGAGGCTCCCAAGAAGCTGAGGATTTTTGAACTCGATCCCAGTCTGGAGGCTGTTGCTGGCGACATTAACGAGCGCAAGAGCCGTTATGAGAATAGAAAGAAGCAGCTGCTGGGCGATAACCAGACCCTGTCTGAGTTTGCCAGCGGATATCTGTATTATGGCCTGCACAAGGTCAAGGGCGGCTGGGTCTACCGCGAGTGGGCACCGGCGGCGAAGGAAATGCATCTTGTCGGCGATTTCAACGGCTGGGACCATACCTCCCATCCGATGAAGAAGGTCGGCGATGAAAGCTGGGAAATTGAAATCAAGGGCGTGAATACGATCCCGCATCTGTCCAAGTGGAAGGTCGCTGTGACCGACCAGTGGGGCAACACGCAGGACCGCATCCCGCTTTATGCCCGCTATGTGAAGCAGGACAAGGAAACCAACGGCTTCAACGCCGTGGTCTGGAATCCGCGCAAGAAGTTTGAATGGACGGACGAAGGATTTGAGCCGCAGACGAACGTGCCGCCGGTCATCTACGAATCCCATGTCGGCATGGCGACTGAGCTGGAGCGCGTGGGCACGTATCTGGAATTCATGAAGGATATTCTGCCGCGCATCAAGGAGAACGGCTATAACACCGTGCAGCTGATGGCCATCATGGAGCATCCGTACTATGCGTCCTTTGGCTATCAGGTGGCGAACTTCTTCGCCGCCTCCAGCTGGTACGGCACGCCGGATGACCTCAAGGCGCTCATCAACGAGGCGCACCGCCTGGGTCTTTCCGTGCTGCTGGATCTGGTGCACTCCCACGCGGTCAAGAATACCGCCGAGGGCATCAACATG
>CAZACE010000047.1:0-8465 GCA_964483255.1 uncultured Oscillospiraceae bacterium | reverse complement strand
GTGCGCACAGGCAGACCATTCTGCGTAAGCGCCGCGTTTGTGCTCGCCGCCAGATCATCCAGCGTATTGAGCAGCGTACCATCCAAATCCCAGATTACCGCTTTGACTCTCATTCGGATCACCTCAGCGTTATCGTTTGTTTGCTCAGCAGCAGAACCACGGATAGAACATGAACCGTCCGCCGCTGCAGCAGTTGCAGCAAAGCTGCAGCGCCAGGAACGTGCAGCAAAGATTCGGCTGACCATAGCTCTGACGGCCATAGGACGTGCCGCGCTGACCATACCAGCTGCCGCCGCCCTGAAGCTGGCTGAGCAGCTGCTGATACTGCATATTGCCCGGCTCCATATTGACCGCCTGACGCGCATACTCCATCGCCTGGGCACTGTTGTGCAGGCCGGACTGCGCCAGTGCGCTCAGATAATACCAGCGCGCATTGCGCTTACCCGCGGGCACGCTGCCCAGCGCATTGAGCGCCTCGGCATAATGGCCGCTGTTGATGTAGTTGGCCGCCGCGCGCATCTCTGCAACGTCATCCTGCTGCTGATAGCTGCGCTGCTGGCCATAGCCATACGCGCCGCCGAAAAACGCAGAAAACGGATCGTCGTCATAGCTGCCCTGACCATAGCTGCCGCCATAGCCGTAGGGACGCTGCTGTTGCTGCTGCGGACCGTTGTAGCCGCTGCCCGCGCGCGCGCCGCCGCCCTGACGCCTGTGCATGATCTCTTCATACGCCTGCTGCACTTCCATGAATTTCTTCTCGGCCTGCGCAGCATCCGGCTTACCTACGTTTGCATCCGGATGATATTTCTTACAGAGCTGCCGATATGCTCTTTTAACCTCGTCGTCCGACGCTGTCGGGGCGACGCCCAGCACCTGATACGGATCTGTCATGTCTCTTTCTTCGCCTTTCTTCGCTCGCTTGCCTGTTCAAATCGGAGCCACACGCCCGAGTAGAGAATGTTGCGCATGATCTCCGCGTCCTCCAGCAGCGGCAGCCTCTCAAAAGCCATCGCCGCGCGGGCCATCATATCGGAAAGCATCTGCTCGCAATGGAGGGCAAACGCCTCATCTTCACACCTTGAAAGCAAGGGATTGTAATTCTTCTTTTTAATATCGCGCTCGATATCCTCATAGCTGTCGCACAGATAGATGAACTTACCCAGATAAAAGCCCAGCTCGCGCAGGTCTTTGGCGTAGACGTCCTCGCGCATCACGTAGAGCTCGGCGAGCATTTCGCCCGTCAGGTTCGCCGCAGCGTCGAGATTCTGTTCGTTCTTCTGTTCGATTTCGTGCAGCTTTTGCACGTAGCGCTCCACGGCTTCTTTCTGCCTGGGCAGGCGCTCGCCCGCGCGTTTTGCGGCGCCTTTGAGGATGCCGCTTGCGGCAAGCCTGTCCACGCGATGCTCGTCCTCCCAGCCGTCGCGCAGATCGTAATAGGCTGTCAGCGCGCTCAGGTCTGCTGCATAGTCGATCGCCTCGTTGGAGAGCATCAGGAGCTTCGTCACCGGATGAAACAGGCAGCGATGCTTTTCGGCACTCGTTTCCGGCTCATAGAGCGACGTATGGAGCATGGCCAAGAAGGTCATTTCAAAGCTGAGCGCCATGCGGCAGGCGCTGGAGCATCGCTTACCAATCGCGCGGCATAGACCGCAGTAATAGCCGCGATAACGATCGTATTCGCGGAATTTGAGCTCATCCTTGCGAATCATCATCACGCCCAGCATCTGCGCCGCCTCCTTCCCCATCCTTATACAGGACAATTATACCATACCTTGCACGCATGCGCCAAGGGATGAAGGCTGAAATGTCGTTTTCTGAGCACATAAGCGGCTCTGTAAGATCCGTCGCGAAGCGCAACAGGGAGTCTGAAGGTTCGGCCCCGCCGAACCGGGGCGGGAGTGAATGACAGCCCGGCGTCCTCCGCCCCGTCACTTCCGTCTCAGCGGCAGGGTCACGAAATACACAAGCGCGCAAAGCAGCACGACCGCAGCGCCGGCAGAGGTATCCAGATAATAGGAAAGGATCAGACCGCATACGCCGCAGACCATGGAGATGAGCACGGACAGGCGCATGTAGCCGGCGGTGTTGCGCGCGATATTGCGCGAGGCAGCAGCCGGAAGGATCAGAAGCGAATTGATCAGCATGACGCCGACCCAGCGGATGGACACCATGACCGCCACGGCCACAAGGCTGGTGAAGGCGTATTCCGTCAGGCGGGAGCGTACGCCGCGGCTGCGCGCCAGGGGCGAATTGACGCTGGTGATCATCAAAGGATTGAACAAAAACAGCCAGACGGCCGCCGTCACCAGGAGTGCCATAACAAGATAGATCAGATCTCCCTGCGTAATGGAGAGCACATCACCCACCAGAACGGAGGAATACTTTGCGAACGCGCCGCCGCGCGAGAGCACGACAAGGCCCAGCGCAATGGACGTGGAAGAAAACACGCTGATGATCGTATCCGCGCTCATTTTGGAATGATGCTTGACAAACGTAATCAGCACCGCCCAGAGAATGCCGAATATCAGCATCGCGGCCATCTGGTTCTCCCAGCCGAGCATCACGCCGATGGCAATGCCGGTGAGCGCGCTGTGGCCCAGCGCATCGGAGAAAAACGCCATCTTGTTATCTACCGCCATCGTACCCAGCAGACCAAAGAGCGGCGTAATCAGCAGCATCGCCAGCAGCGCGTTTTTCATGAACGTATAGGAAAGCCACTCAAAGGGCAGCAGCGTCTCCATCAGGGCATAAAGCGTTTCCATCAGGCGCGGCCTCCCTTCGCATAGAATACCTGCTCAAACTCCGGCGAATCAAACACGCGCTCCGGCGAGCCCTGCTTGACGACCGTACCCTGCATCAGCACGACGCGGTCCGCATAGCGCTCCACGACGCTCAGATCATGGGAAACCAGCAGGATCGCCATGTGGTTGGTGCGCTTGAGCTCGTCCACCGTCTGATAGAATTCCTCCAGACCATTCTGATCCACCCCGGAAACAGGCTCATCCAGAATCAACAGATCCGGCTGCGGGGTCAGCGCCAAGGCCAGCAGCACGCGCTGCAGCTCGCCGCCGGAGAGCGCGCCAAGCGCACGATCGCAAAGGGACGCGCAGTGCGTGCGCTCCAAAGCGGCCATAACCTTCGTGCGGGTCTTTTTCGATACGCCCAGGAACACCGCACGGCGTGAAAGCGACGCGGCCATAAAATCCATGACCGTCACCGGTGAACTCCTATCAAACTCCAGCTGCTGGGGCACATAGCCCGTGCGCAGATCCGCCGCGGGCCGCCCGTCGCTGGTGAGGTGGCGCACCGTGCCGCTGTATTCAATCTGACCGAGCAGCGCGCGAAGCAGCGTCGTCTTTCCCGCGCCGTTCGTGCCAATAAGCGCCGTCAGCTCGCCGCAGTGAATATGCAGGCTCACGTCCTTGAGCGGATGCTGTGCGCCGAAGGAGACATTCAGCTTGTCCACCTCGATGCGGCAGAGCTTGCAATTGGCGTCCGGGCCGGAAAGCGCAGGATGTTCACAGCGATGCTCATGCTGCACAGCGTCGTCCGGCGCATACTGGCTCTTTCTTAGGGGCTTGATCTTTTCAATCACGGCAAAAGCGCCTCCCGAAGCACGCGTGCATTCTCTCTCATCAGGGTTTCATAGCTATCCATGCTGCCATCGCCCGAAACCACCGGATCGAGCGTGTATACCTTCGCGCCGGTTTCGCGCGCGATGGTCTCGGCAGACTTAGCCGGATACTGCGGCTCAGTGAACAGCGCCTTCACGGAAAGGCCGTTCACCAGATCACACATCTTGGCAATCTGGCGGGTGCTCGGCTCCTCGCCGCTGTCGCCTGCGATCACCGCGGCGACATGCAGGCCATACGCGTCGGCAAAATAATCAAATGCCTCGTGGAAGGTGACGATTTCGCTTCCCGAAAGGGGCGCGAGGCTTTCCTTCAGCTCGCTATGGAGCGCCTCGATGCGCGCAATATACGCGCTCGCGTTCTCCTGATAACGCTGGGCGTTTTGGGCGTCCACAATCGCAAGGCCATTGGCGATACTCTGCACCTGACGGATCGCCAGTTCGGGGTTGAGCCATACATGCGCGTTCACGATTTCATGCTCATGATCATGTCCCTGATGATCGGGGGCTTCCTCGCCGCAGAGCATCTCGATTCCGCTGCCCGCGTCAATCACGGGAAGCTGGGGCTGCTGGCCGATCACCTTGTCCATGAACTGCTCCATACCGCCGCCGTTGATGATCAGCGCGTCGGCCTTCTCCAGCGTCGCCATATCGCGGGTTTTAAGCTGATAATCATGCAGGCAGCCCGCGCTCTCCCCCGCCAGATTGACGACCGTCACATCCGGCACATCTTTGGCAATATTGAGCGTAAACACATACATGGGATAAAACGAGGTAACAAACGTTTTGCCCCCCGCCAGTGCGCAGCCGCCAAGCAGCGCGCACGCAAGCAGCATCGCAAGCAGACAAATTGCTTTTTTCACTGATAATCGATCCTTTCGAAATCGGCGTCTTCAAATAAGCATAACCAATCAACTATATTCTTTTCGCTGTTATCTCCTTTTTTCCTGCTTTTTGCTGCGCGCGTTTTATCGTTTCCGTCGCTTTCATTGATATTTATGTCTGTTTGTGTTATCATAATCATATATGTCCTTTTAAAGGAGAGCACTATGTCTGAAACTTTTGTCATCGTCGACGGCAACAGCCTGATGCATCGCGCGTTCCATGCGCTGCCGCTGCTTACCAATGAAGACGGAATCTACACCAACGCCGTATTCGGCTTTTTGAGCATGCTGCTCAAAGTGGTTCAGGACGAGCAGCCCGACTATATGGCTGTCGCCTTTGACATGCATGGACCCACGTTCCGCCACAGCGATTACAGCGAATACAAGGCGGGCCGCAAACCGACCGCGCCGGAGCTGAGGCCGCAGTTTGACCTGGTCTATGAATGCCTGGACGCCATGGGTGTGCGCCGCCTGACCTGCCCCACATTCGAGGCGGACGACATTCTGGGTACGATCGCGCGGCTCTGCGAAGAAGCGGGAATCAACGCCCTGCTGGTAACGGGCGACCGCGATTCCATGCAGCTGGTCAGCCAGACGAGCCATGTGCTCTATACCAAGCGCGGCGTGAGCGACGTTGTGCGCTACACACCGGAAAAAGTGCTCGAAGACTTCGGCGTGCGTCCGGATCAGATTCCCGATCTCAAGGGCCTGATGGGCGATTCCAGCGACAACATTCCCGGCGTGCCGGGCATTGGCGAAAAGACCGCCGTGAAGCTGCTGAGCACCTACGGTACGATCGAAAACGCATTCGACCACGCAGAAACCGACCTCAAGGGCAAGCAGCGCGAGAAGATGATCGATGGCCGCATGTCCGGCCTGATGAGCAAAAAGATCGCCACGATCACGCGCCACGTGCCGCTCGAGGAAGAGATTTCCGACTGCCGCCTTGGCAGTATGCTCGGCGGCATCGAAATCTTTGAACGCCTGCAGCTCAAATCGCTGATTACGCGTCTGCGCCAGCTGGAAAGCAGCGCTGCAATCGCTTCCGGTGAAGCTCCGGCTGCGCCCGTCATCGTCTGGCAGGAAGAAGCTATACTGGAAAACACTACTGCCATTTCCAATTGGGTGAGCAGCGCCAAGGAAGACGCCGTCTTCTCCCTCATGCTCCTGGAAAATGGTTTTTCCCTGGCCGATTCCACCGACCGGCGCGCGCAGATTCCCTTTGCGCAGGGGCTGCTGGGCGACGGGCTGGATCCCATCGAAGCAGCGAATGCGCTTTCCGGCTTGCTGTGCGGTGATCGCGCGCTTGTGCTCTTTGGCGGCAAGCGCCTGATGACGGAGCTTGCCGGTTGGGGCATTTCGCTGACCGCCGGCTTTGACGACGTGCAGCTGATGGCCTATCTGCTCGCGCCGCAGAGCGGCAAATACGAAGCGCCGAAGCATGCCGCCGCGCTTTATGAGCAGTATCTGGATCATACTGCCGCGCTTGAGGCGCAGGAGATGGTCAAGCTCTATCGCGAGATTGAGCTTCCGCTTCTGCACACGCTTTACAGCATGGAGCGCGAGGGCTTCCTGGTGGATGCGCAGGAACTCCAGCGTCTGGGCATGCAGATGAGCCAGCAGATCAGCGCGCTTCGCGAGGAGATCTATGCGCTGTGCGGTGTGGAGCCCTTCAACCTGAACAGCACACAGCAGCTGGGCGCCGTGCTCTTTGACAAGCTGGGTCTGCCTGCAAAAAAGAAGACACAGCGCGGCTATTCCACCGATGCCGACACGCTGCAGGAGCTCTCCAGCATGCATCCTGTGATCGACAAGATCCTCGCCTACCGCCAGGTAACCAAGCTGCACAGCACATACATCGATGGTCTTCTGCGCCTGACCGGACGCGACGGACGCGTGCGCAGCTGGTTCGATCAGACGATCGCCGCGACAGGCCGCATCTCCTCCAGCGAACCGAACCTTCAGAATATCCCCGTGCGCACGGAAATGGGCCGCGAAATCCGCCGCGCATTCATCGCCAAGCCGGGTCATGTGCTGGTCGACGCAGACTATTCGCAGATTGAGCTGCGCCTGCTTGCGCATCTTTCCGGCGACGAGGCGATGTGCGATGCATTCAACCGCAGTCAGGACATCCATGCGCGCACGGCATCCGAAGTTTACGGAGTCGCACTTGATGAAGTCACGCCGCAGATGCGTTCCAGCGCGAAGGCCGTCAATTTCGGCATTGTCTACGGCATCAGCGACTTTGGCCTTGCCGCCAATCTGCACATCTCCCGCCGCGAAGCCGGCGAGTTTATCGAGCGCTATTTTGAGCGCTACGGTGCTGTGCGCAAGTTCATGGACGCCTGCGTCGCACAGGGTAAGGCCGAGGGGTACTCGGTAACGATGTATGGTCGCCGCCGCCCGCTGCCGGAGCTGACTTCGCCCAATTACAATCGCCGCCAATTCGGCGAGCGCGCCGCCATGAACACGCCCGTGCAAGGCGCTGCGGCGGACATCATCAAGATCGCCATGAACGCCGTGCACGAGCGCCTCTCCCGCGAGGGCTTTGCGGGTAAGCTGATTCTGCAGGTGCACGATGAGCTGATTGTCGAATGCCCGGAGCAGGAGCGCGAAGCGGTCGAAAAGCTTCTTCGCGAATGCATGGAAAGCGCTGCGAAGCTCTCCGTGCCGCTTGTCGCAGACGTGCATTCCGGCCGTTCATGGTTCGACACGAAGTAACGGAGGGGGGAACGTTAGGGCTGCCGCCCTAAACCCCGCCTGAGGGACGTTGTCCCTCAGACTCCCTTTTTCGCTTCGCGGCGGTTTGAAGGCAGATTTACTTCATCATGCAGGGTTTCATCCCCGTGATTCGTTTTCATATCAGGAGAATCATCATCTATGAGAATCGGACTGACCGGATCGATCGCCTGCGGCAAGAGCACAGTGAGCGCCTATCTGAAATCGCTGGGCTATGCTATTGTTGACGCGGACGCCATCTCCCACAGCCTCACTGCGCCCGGCGGCGCGGCGCTGCCGCGGATTCGCGAGTCTTTCGGCGACAGCGTATTCGACGGCGACGCACTCGACCGCCGCGCGCTTGGCGGCATCGTCTTTTCCAGCGAGGAAAAGCGGGCGCAGCTCAATGCCATTTTGCATCCCATGATCATTTCCGCCATTGAACGGGAGCTTGCCTCGCAGAACGCGCCGGATAGAATCGTGATCGGCGACGTGCCGCTGCTGTATGAATGCGACATGGCGCATATGTTTGATCGGGTCTGGGTGGTCAGCGTACCCCGAGATGTGCAGCTGGAGCGCATCTGCATGCGTGATGATCTCAGTCACGAAGAGGCAGCAAAGCGCATCGACGCGCAGATGCCCCTTGAGCGCAAGCGCTCGCTCGCTGACGCTGTCATCGACACCAATGGTCCCATCGAAAACACGCGCCGTCAGGTTGACGCGCTGATCCAATCCACATTCCCGAGGAGGAAGGCATGAATACCGCATCCCCCACACCCCGGCGACGGCGTGCGCCGCAGGAGACGCCCATCGAGCAGGAAACGCCCATTCAAACGCAGCCCGCTCCCCGGCGCAAACCACCGCAGCGGCGCACAAAGCGCGCCCATGCCGCGGCGCGCATCGATCGCGCACTGGATGGGTCAATCTTTGAACGCATCCCCACGCCGCTGCGCGTGATTCTGATTACCGTCTGCGTAGCGATCTTTCTCACCTCTGCCGTGGGCATCACGCGCAGCTATCTTGAGCGCCAGGAGGAGCGCCGCCGCTTGGAGGCCGAGGCCGCCGAGCGGGCGCAGCATCCGCTGGAATATGCGGGGCTGATCACGCAGTATGCGCTCGCTCAGAATCTGGATCCGGCGTTGGTATCTGCTGTGATCCTGTGTGAATCAAGCTTTAATCCTCAGGCGGAAAGCCGGCTTGGCGCGCGCGGCCTGATGCAGCTGATGGAGGAT
>CAZACE010000046.1:0-8610 GCA_964483255.1 uncultured Oscillospiraceae bacterium | reverse complement strand
AAGTCCGAAACCGCCGATATTCAAAACTATCACCCCGAAGATTGGTTTGCTTGGGGGCAGCATTATCCCCCTATTTCTTCCCAGCAAAAAAGAGCCTTCCGGCTCTTTTTTCATTCACTTGCGCATCAGGAAATCCATGAGCTTCTTCTCGTCGGTATTGAGAATCAGGCTTTCGTCAAAGCCCGTCTCACTGATCACCTCAAGCGCATGCTCAAACCGGCCCACGGCGCTGGGATCATGCGCATCGGAATTGACGATCACCGGCACACCATGCTTCTCGCATTTTTCCAGCATCACATGGTAATTCTGCCGGCTGTTCAGCCTGAATACCGGCGGCTTTACGGAGCTGTTGTTCACCTCCAGCGCCACGCCGTTGTCCCTTGCGCCCTTGCACAGCAGCTCGTAATCCACAGGCGTTCGATCGTCGTCGGGATGGGAGATGAAGCGAACCTTCCTGTTTGCTTCCATGCAGCCGATGACGTTCTTTGTGTTGCTCACCGCATCCAGAACCGTGTAGCAGTGCGGATGGATACCCGCAATCGCGTAATCCAGATATTCGATCACCCGATCAGGCAGAGAAAGCTTGCCGCCTTCAAGCACATTGATCTCGCTGCCCCGCAGAATGCGCACGCCATAAAGCTCATCCGGCACGCAGCGCAGGTTCACAAAATACAGCGGGCTGCAGGTGCCGGGGATGCCCGGGCCATGCTCCGATACACCGAGAATTTTTAGTCCCGTTTCGCTTGCGGCCTGCGCATTTTCGCGGATGGTGCCGTAGGCATGACCGCTGGCCAGGGTGTGCGTATGCAGATCGGCAATCAGTTTCAGCATAAATTTTCCCTCTTTGCTTTGTGATTCATGGCTGCACGCCGGTTATTGTCCGCTCATCTTCTCGGCAATCGCCTGGCCGAACGCTGTCGCGGCCACGCCGCCAAGACCCGTCTCGCGAAGCGATACATCCATCTTGTCGCCGACCTCGCGCATGGCGTCGATCACCTCATCCGGCGGCACGGCGCTTCGGATGCCCGCCAGCGCCAGATCCGCGCTGGACATAGCGATCATCGCGCCGGCCGCATTGCGCTTGACGCAGGGCACCTCCACAAGACCCGCCACGGGATCACACACAAGACCCAGCAGGCTCTTGATCGCCATTGCCGCCGCATGGCACACCGCCTGCGCGCTGCCGCCCGCCAGATAGCAGAGCGCTGCCGCGCCCATGGCGCTTGCCGTGCCGATTTCCGCCTGACAGCCGCCTGCCGCGCCCGCGATAGAAGCCTTTTTGGCGATCACCTGACCGACAGCGCCCGCGACATACATCGCGCGCACCATCGCGGCGTCGTCCAGGTGCTCCCTTTCCTGATAGGGCAGCAGCACCGCCGGCAGCACGCCGCAGCTGCCCGCCGTCGGTGCGGCAACGATGCATTTCATGCAGGCGTTGCTCTCACCCATCTCAATTGCCTGCGCCAGCACGGAGCCGATGTATTCGCCGCAGATGGTCTTACCGGAGGCGGCATACGCGCGCATCTTCGCGCCGTCTCCGCCAACCATGCCGCTTCGGGATCGCTGCGCGGGATCATAGTTTTCTTTGGCATTTCGGATTGCGTTGTAGAGCACGGTCATCTGCGAAATGGATGAGCCCGGCGTCACGCCGCGGTCCACGCAGTCGCTTTTGACAATCGCATCAAAGAGATCCTCATGCCTGCCCGCCGCTTCCAGCGCGGCAAGGGATTCAATGGCCATGCTGTCCCTCCTTTTCCGTTCCTACAAACGTCACACCGTGAATACCCCGGATCGCGCGAAGCTGATCCAGATGCTCCTTCATGACCACCTTGTCCGTCTCGATGATCATCACGGCGCTGCCGCCGGGGTAATCGCGATACAGATGCAGCGTGGCGATATTCACGCCCGCGCGCGCGAGGATATCCGAAACGTCGCGCACATGGCCCGGCTGATCCCGGTTTTGTACGATCAGCGTGGGCAGATCGCCGGAAAAGCTGACCCGAAGGCCGTTCATCTCTACGACCATGATACGCCCGCCGCCAAGAGACGAGGCGATCATGGAGAGTTTTCCTCCCTGCTTGCCGGTAAGCTCGATCTTTGCTGTATTGGGATGCTCGCCGGAGAGATTCGCCCGGGAGAATGTATAGCCCATGCCCTTTTCTTTCGCGACGGAAAAGCTGTCGGGAATGTGGCTGTCGTCCGGCTGCATGCCTAAGAGCCCCGCGACCAGCGCGCGGTCCGTGCCATGCCCCTGACCCGTGGCGGCAAAGGAGCCGCACAGCGTGATCTTCGCCATCACAGGCGTGCCCTCGCCGAGAAGCCTGCGCGCCATGCGCCCGATGCGCACCGCGCCCGCCGTATGCGAGGAACTGGGACCGACCATCACCGGGCCCAGAATATCAAACAGATTCATCGGCATTCCCCTTCGGTCTGTCATATTGTGTATATCAGGATATAAAAATCATATCAGAAAACGGAAGATGATTCAAGGAATTCCCCTGATTCAAATTCCCTCTATGAAAAAGTCGCGTCATGCGTTACAATAGGATGCACAGGATTATGAATCGGGATGTGAACCATGTTTTCTTTTTCCGGCGGCGATTGCCGCAATCTCATCGTATTTGATCTGGAGTGGAACCAGTCGAGCTACAATCCCAACCACCGCATGCCCCATGAGATCATCGAGATCGGCGCATGCCGCGTAAACCGCGAGTATCAGGTGGTGGATACGTTCTCCCGGCTCATCCGCCCCAGACTTTATAAGCGGCTGGACAGGCATATCAAGAAGGTTACCGGCATGACGGAAGCCGAGCTGGAAACAGGCGGCACGTTTGCAGACGTCTTTGCCGATTTCATCGCCTGGTGCGGCGAGGATGTGCAGCTGGTCACCTGGGGCAGGGATGATTTTCCCGTCCTTCGGCGCAACGCCGCCTTCCATCAGACGCAGCTTCCCTTCGAGCCGCCCATTGACGCGCAGCTTGTGTTCGGCGGCGCCTGTCTGGGCGCGACGCATCAGCAGATGAACCTGCATGCCGCGATGGAGCATCAGAATATCGAAATCGACATGCCGGCGCACAGGGCCGTATACGACGCGCAGTGCACCGCGGCGCTGCTTTGCTCCATTGACGAGGCGGCAAATGCGCTGGATGAACCAAAGCGCGTGCAGCTCGCGCGTACCATCGCCAGGGAAAAGCGCATTGCTTCTTCCACGCTCATTTCTCTGCCCACCCGTCATCAGTATCAGACGGACGCCCTGGCGGACAGCCGGCTCATGACCATCGCCTGCCCCAAGTGCGGCGCGAAGACAGGTTTTGATACGCCCTGGTTTGACTCCGGCCGCGAAAAATATATAGCGCTTTCCATCTGCCGCGAGCATGGTTTCTGCTACGGCCAGATGCATTTCAAGCGCGGCACAAACGGCCTGCTCATCACCCATCAGAGGATATACATTGCCTCGCAGGATGAAATCGACGATGTGCGCGAGCGCTACCGCCTCTATCAGATCACGCCCCCGCGCAAGCGCCATCACCGGCTGAACATGGAGGATTCCATGAAAAAGGCGGACAACCAACCTTAATCAATCCAAAGAAAAAAAGCGTCGGTTCACGACGCTTTTCTTTCCATCAAAACAGATGTGCATTCGATCAATCGAGCCCGAGGTGGTTCTCAATTCTTAAAACGCGCATCGCCAGATTTTCATCAGCAGCTTCCAACATTTTCGCCATTTTCTTTGCTTCGGTCCTCGCCAGAAGATAATCACAGGAAACATCCAGCGTATCCGCAAGCAAACACAGCGTTTCCAGACTCGGCTGCCTGAGACCACGCTCATAAAGTCCTACGGTATTGAGACTCTTTCCAATCACATCCGCGAGGGCTTGCTGGCTCATATGTTTGGCTGTGCGTGCAGCTTTGAGACGCTCACCAAACTTGACCATATCGACACCTCCCAAACCAGCTACATGGTATCACTTGGCTATATTCAGCCTGTTACTTTAAGTATACGGTTGATTTTTAGAACGTCTACTGACAAAAATGATGTATTTTAGAAATATCAACACTATTTTTTTATTTTTAAACCGTTTTCGGTCAGTAATTTTTTAACAATCATTCATTTTTCGCGCAGATTCGATACTTTTTTTCATTGTGCATACAGCCCTTGTAACAGAAAAAAAACGTGATATAATATTCCTGTAATGTACATTGTGAGAAAATTGATCCATCCTTTCTGTTTGCATACTTATATTTATTATGATATAATTTCGATTATATAAAGAGGTGTCCATGACCGAAAAAAACGCCGCTGCGCAGCAGGAAAACACCGTTTTCCGCGCGCTGTATCTGATCGCCATCGTCTTTGTCGTCGATGGGCATACGACGCTTGACGATATGTTCACCATGGGTGGTCTGTTCAGGTATTATTCCTTCCATCTGATGCTCTTTGCCTTCGGCGCAGGCTATTTTTTCCGCCTGCGCGGAAATATCGGGCAGGATATTCTTGTACGCGCCAAGCGGCTGCTGCTTCCGCTGTATGGCTGGAACCTCGTCTACGGCGTGGGCGCGGCGCTGCTCAGGCGCTTTGGCGGGTTTGAAATCGGCCAGCCGCTGAGTGCCTACACGCTGCTGCTCGCGCCGATTGTGGACGGCGAGCATTTTGTGTGGAATCTCGGTTCGTGGTTCCTCTTTCCGCTGTTTCTTGTGCAGGTGATCTACAGCCTGCTTCGCCGTGCAGCGAAGCTTTGGAAGGATCGCGAAATCGTCACATTCGCGCTGTGCCTGCTGTCTGGCAGCGCCGCTGTAGCGCTTTGCCAGGCGCAGATGCAGGATGTGCTGCCGCTTTTCCTGATGCGCGCGCTGATCCTGCTGCCGGGCTATGCGGGCGGCCAGCTTTACAGGCGCTGCCTGGAGCGCCGAGACACGATGAAGACCCTTCCGTATCTGACGATCATCGTGATTCTGCGCGCGCTGCTTTGCGTGCGCTATGAGAACCTGGCGTACATCATCTCCTCTTGCAGCTATTTTGTCTGCGGGCCTTTTGGCGTATACTTCGGCGGCGCGCTGGCGATCGCATTCTATCTGCGCATGGCGCGGCTGCTTGCACCGTATATGGAAAAGAGCCGTCTGGCGCTCTATGCCAGCCGGCACACGTTTGACATCATGATGCATCACTTCATGGGTTTCTTCGCGCTCAACTGTGTATTTCTCGTGCTCAACGCGCTGGGGATTGGCGCGGCGGATTTCTCGGTGAAAAGCATGCGCACGATGGCGGAATACAACTACGCGCCGCAGGGACGAAGCGAGTGGAACATTCTGTATCTGATTGCAGGCATGCTGCTGCCGCTGGGCGTAGCATGGGTGCTGGAGCGGATCAAAGGCAAAATCAAAAAACGAGTGAAGTGATTCGCTCGTTTCAGACTGTCAAAAAAGGTCGCCAGAAGCGACCTTTTTTGACAGTCTGACGCAGAAGATTGCTCTTCTGCGCTTTGCATTTTGAGAAAATAAAAAAGCAGACCTTGGCCTGCTTGAAGGTTTCATTCGATATTCAGCACATCGCAAAGCAGCTGCTTTGCTTCCCTGGCGCCTGCTTCGCTGAGGGAATAGTGAATCCACTTGCCATCCTTGCGCGCGGTCACAAGGCCCGCGTCCAGCAGGATGCGCATATGGTGCGAGAGCGTCGGCTGGCTGATCTGCAGCGCCTCCTGCAGCCGGCAGGCACAGCGCTCGCCCGTATGCAGCAAGGAAAGGATTGTCAGGCGATTCTCGTCGCCCATCGCCTTGAAAACACGAGCCATCATCTGATTGGTTCGTTCCATGATACCACCCTTTAACGATTTAAATATGCTGATAATACCAATTATTATACGCACCAAACATTAGGCTGTCAATTCAATTGTGGCGAATAATAAAAAAACTTGGTTATTCAACAGATAAAAGATGGATCTCTGCGTAAAATGCAGAGATCCTTTCATGTGAGATTCTGTGTTATACGGCGTAGGAATGCAAACCCGGCAGCAGCTTATTCACGCCCGCAAAGGTGAACAGCACGCACAGCACCGCGATCACCGCGAACCACGCCATGCGCTTTCCCTGCCACTTCAGGCGCATCCGCTGATGCAGATAGATCGCATAAAGAATCCACGTGATCAGCGCCCAGGTCTCCTTCGGGTCCCAGCTCCACCAGCGGCTCCATGCCTGCTCCGCCCAGATTGCGCCGGAGAGGATCACCACCGTCAGCAGCAGAAAGCCCAGACAGATCAGACGGTAGGTCATGTAGTCTGTCTGCTTCATGCCCGTCTCGCTCTCCGCGTGGCCTTTTTTCAGCATCACCAGATACCGCGCGCCCAGGCCGCCCGCGATTGCAAACGCCGCATACGAGAACGTCGCCGAGCCGATGTGCAGCGCGAACCATGTGCTGCGCAGCGCCGGCATCAGCTCCTTGATCTCCATCGGCTGGAACGCCGCATAGGAAAGCACCAGGAACGCTACCGGCATGCTCGTGGTCATCACCCAGTTCTGCTCAAGCCGCGCGTAGAGCACAATGCCCATCACTGCAGCCGACCAGGCGAAGCCGGACGCAAACTCAAACTGATTGGCCAGCGGAATGCGGCCCGCGGCAAAGCCGCGCCAGACGGTGAACAGCGTATGCAGCGCAAAGCTGACATACAGCACCGCGCGCGCGATGCGCGTGAGCTTTTCCTTGCCCATCATCGCGCCGACGCTCTGGAGCATCGTCGCGGCAAAGTAACCGACAATCGCGGCAAAAAACAGCACATCCATCTCTTATTCCTCCTTGAGAAGCGCTTCAAGTTCGATCATCAGACCTGTTTGAGCCTTTGGGCTGAGGATGACGTATCCGTTCTTTTCCACGGCGACGGCCAGCGGCACCGCGAAGAAGCACAGATAAAGCCCTGCGACCATCAGCACAAACGTCGCATACAGCAGTCCGAGGATCATCGTGTTCATATGCTTGATGCGAAGGCCCGGATAGCTCACCGGATCGAGCATCGTGAAGCTCACATCGCCAATGGTCAGCGTTTCGCCCGGGAAGGCGAGCACGGGCGTCATCGCGCCGCCGGAGACGGAGAGAATGTCATATGCCGGATCGGTATATGCGCCGGAAGTGCTGGTGATCAGCGTCACGCTGCCTTCTTCGTCCACCACATAGCCCGGATACAGCGCCTTGAAGAACATGCCATTCATGCCGTCGAGCGTCAGGAAGCAGCTTTCTGTCAGCAGCATCTCCTCGCTCACGCCGGTGAGATGATTCTCAATGCGCACTGCGCCGGCCGTGCCGTAGGTATGCTGGTAGATCTTATATCCCTCGAAGTTCAGCGGCTCGTTGACGCGGATCTCGCGGCTCACGCTTTTGCTGCCGCGGGAAACGGTCAGTTCGCTGGCGTAATCCAGCGTGCCCGTCTCATCCTCAATCTGGAAGCGGTCCACGCGGATGGAAACGCCATCCTCAAGCGTCAGCGTTTCGCCCGGCATCACCGTCTGATCGCGCATATCCGCCGTGATCACAGCTGCTGCGCCGACCACGAGGATCAAAAGGAAGCTCAGATGCGTGATGAACGAGCCGTAAAAGCCTGCGCTGTTTTTGAAATAGACCGTGCGTGCGCCTGTGACAGTCTTGCGGTAGCGGCGCTTTTCAAAATATCCCTGCAGCTTTTCGGATTGAGCGTCCTCAAGCTGCGTGTCCGTCTGCGCCTTTTCGGCGCGCGCAAGCAGCGCGGCCTTCGCGCCGAGCACCCTGGGCAGGCGCACAAGGGAACAGAGGATCAGATTCAGGCACAGGGCGGCCATGAGCACGATGAAATACGGTGCGGAGAATACGTTGTCAAGGCCCAGGGCAAGAATCAGCTGCGCGGCGTCCGCGCCGTAGCGATTCACATATTCCATGGGCTCTCTCTGCTGCACGATCATCGAGCCCGCAAACGAGCAGGCGATGACCAGCACGAGCAGAATCATGCCGAATTTCATCGAGCGAAGGAATGCAATCACCTTTTTCAAAGCGGTTTCTCCTTTGCTGAAATGACTATTGTTGCTTATTGTATCATGTTGCGCGCTGTGTGTACAGCTTCAAAAGGAATTCAGCGCAGCGTAATGACAGATGCGGGTATAGCTCATAAACCGCCGGAGCGGCCTTGCAGGTTTTCCTGCGCTCCGGCGGTCTTTACCCGATTGGGAATTCACGCTCAATTGCGTACATCGAGCACCGAATAGCTTGATGTGTGAAGGCTGTTCGGAACTGGATGCCGGCGAATGTCGCTTACGCCTTGAACAGCGTCAGCGCCTCGTCGATGAGCTGCTCGGCCTTGTCCAGGCACTCGTGGGTCAGACGGGAGTTATGCGCGCCCTCGCTGTTCTCAACGAAGACGAAATCCCAGTAGAACTGACCCTTACGGTTGAGCTGGCGGATCGCGTCGAGCTCTTCCTCAGAGTAGGTGCCCGCGGCAACGGCGTCGGCGAGCTTATTCGTCAGGGTTTCCAGCTTGGTGCCGATGGCGACGGTGCGCTCCTCAGCCTTGACCTGGATACCCTTCACGAAGCCGGCCAGATCGCTGTGGCACGGCGCGCAGGAAGCCATGATGGTCTCGCTCTCAAGCGGGCTCA
>CAZACE010000045.1:0-8638 GCA_964483255.1 uncultured Oscillospiraceae bacterium | reverse complement strand
GCCCGGCGCCGCACGGTGAAAACTCCGTGCACGGCCTCAAGCTCGACTGGAAGCGCTTTGTCTCCCATCAGACGATCGACTTCATGAAGTGGGAGCGTGACTGCATCCGCGAGATCGTGCCGGAAGCCAAGGTCTGCACGAACATGATGTACTTCTACGACGGCATCGACTACTTCAAGATGGCGAAGGAAATTGACCTGGCCACCTGGGACGCCTATCCCACCTGGCACAAGCCGACGGAGACCATGGAGCAGACGGCGATGGACACCGGATTCATGCACGATCTGATCTATTCCGTGAAGGGCCAGCCGTTCTGGCTGATGGAAAACTGCCCCGGCCCGACCAACTGGCAGCCTATCTCAAAGGGCAAGAAGCCGGGCGTGAACATCATGGCCGGTATGCAGACCATCGCCCACGGCGGCGACGGCGTGCTCTTCTTCCAGTGGCGTCAGGCGCAGGGCTCCAGCGAGAAGTTCCACGCGGCGATGGTTTCCCACGACTGCCGCGAGGACAACCGCATCTACATGGAATGCGCCGAGCTGGGCAGCATGCTCAAAGAGCTGGGTGAAACGATTGCCGACACCAAGCGCGAAAAGCAGGCCGCGATCGTATACGACTGGAGCAACAAGTGGGCACTTGAAGACGCGCAGGGTCCGCGCAACAAGGGCCTGGGCTACAAGCACGAGCTGCTGCGTCACTACACCGGTCTCAAGCGCAACGGCATCGACGTGCAGATCATCTGTGAGGACAGCGACATCTCCGGCTATAAGCTCATCGTCGCGCCGATGCTCTATATGCTGCGCGAGGACTTTGCTGCAAAGCTTCGTGAATTCGTGAAAAATGGCGGTGTGCTGGTGGTCACCTACTGGTCCGGCGTGGTGAATGAGACGGATCTTTGCTACCTTGGCGATACGCCGCACGATCTGACCGATGTGCTGGGCGTTCGCCGTATGGAGATCGACGCCATGTACGACGGCGAGGAGCGCCGCTGCGTGTCTGTCTGCGATGAGCTGCCCGAGACGGCGAAGGGCTCTGTCCTGTGCGAGGTTGCTGCACTGGAAGGCGCAGCGCCGCTGATGGTTTACGACGAGGACTATTTCGTCGGCGCGCCTGCCGTGACGGTCAATACCTTCGGCGAAGGCAAGGCATATTACATCGCCACGCGCTTTGAGGAAGAATTCTACGCGCCGCTCTACGAGATGATCTGCGACGGCGTGGTCGAGTCCTGCTGGCCTGGCCATCTGGGCGAGGGCGTGATTGCCTGCAGCCGCGGAGAGTATGTATTCCTGGTCAACACGACGGACGCCGTCGTCTGGTTCAAGAACGCTGAACTGGCGCCCTACGGCACGGCGGTTTATAAGAAGAATGGCGACAGGCTTGATCTGATCTACAATCAGATGGCATATAACTGGTCGCCGGTTAAATAAGAAGCGCATGAAGGGGTTGTCTCACTAAGAAATCCAAAAAACAGCATGATGAAAGGCGCTGTCTCCCGTGGCTCTTTTAGCCATTTTGAGACAGCGCCCTTTTTTTCTGCCCTAAAGGGGAGGCGAATAATAAAGCAGCCGCGAAGAGAAGAAAGGGGTTTGGGGCTGCAATCCCCAACGTTTTCCTCGTCACTCCAAGTGCAGCGCTTCGATTTTCCTGCGCAGGCCTTCGGCGCTGCGCTGCGGGTCGGCGCTGTTGTCAAATTCCAGATGCGCAGCTCTGCGATAGAGCGCTTCACGCTCGCTAAATAGCGTGCGCATACGCTCTTCCTTGTCGCCGGCGAGATTGGGCCGCGTGTCCTGACGCACGGTTGCGATCATGTCCTCCAGCGGACGATTGAGCCAGATGACGAGGCCGGTTTCGCGCATGAGCTGAATGTTTTCCTCGCGGGTGACAATGCCGCCGCCGGTGGCGATGACGCAGGGCGCTTCGTCGATCACGCAGCGAAGCGCCGCTGTTTCACAGACGCGAAAGCCCGCATCGCCGACGTCCGCAAAGATCTCCGGGATGGAGCGGCCCTCGTAGCGGACGATTTCCTCGTCCAGATCCACAAAGCTGCAGGAAAGCTGGCGGGAGAGCAGCTTGCCGATGGTGCTCTTGCCGCAGCCCATCATGCCGATCAGAAAAATGTGTTTGCGCATATGGATGCTCCTTGCTTGGGGTCGGGTCGAAGGGAAAGGATTACGTGGTGGCTGCCTTGTATGCGCCCAGAATGCGGCAGTGCTCGCAGTCCTTGTCCAGCGCCTCCATGAGGATGGTCAGGTTGTTTTCGCTGACGCTGCCGGTCAGATCGACGTAGAAGCAATACTCCCAATTGCTATTGTGCAGCGGACGGGATTCGATGTGCGTGAGATTCATGCCCATGGCCACGAAAGAAGAGAGCGCGCGCATAAGCGTGCCGCGTTCATGACGCACGGCGAATGTGATGGTTGCCTTATCCGGTGCGCCGATGGACGTTGGGCTGTTTGATACGATGATGAAGCGCGTGTGATTGCCGTCGAAGGAATGGATGTCCGGCGCGAGGATCTCCAGCCCATAGTGCTTGGCGGCCAGACGCGAGGCGATGGCCGCATTCTGCTTTTCGCCCAGCTCGCTGACATGCTTGGCGGCGATGGCTGTGTTGAAATACGGCGTCTTCACCCAGTCGGGATGCTCGCCGAGGAACACGGGGCACTGCGCAAAGCCCTGCTCGTGACTATAAACGGTTTTGACGTCTTCCAGCTTTGCGCCCGGCACGCCCAGCAGACAATGCTCCACGCGCACCAACTGCTCGCCGACGATATTGAGCGCGAACTGGCCCATCAGGTCGTAAACGAGATTGATGGAACCGGAAGAGGAATTCTCCACCGGAACCACGCCATACTTGGCGCGGCCATCGGCCACGGCGGCGAAGACCTCGTCGAAGGTCTTGAAATGGATGCGCTCGCAGTCCTCGCCGAAGAAGCCCACGACGGCGCTCTCGCTGAACGCGCCCGGCACGCCGCTGTAGGCGATCAGCTGAGAGGTGCTCATCTGATCCAGATGGCGCTTCTGCTCCGCGCGGGAAAGGCGCATGAGCTCGCGGAAGAAATCCTTGAGCGGCTGCTTGAGCATTGGATCGGAAATCTGCGCGGCGCGGCTCTCCAGCACGGCCTGTTCGCGCGCGGGATCCAGAATCTTCATGTGGTTTTCGAGCTTGTAAATCGCTACCTCGCGGGAAACCTGCATCCGCTTTTCAAACAGCCAGACCAGCTGTGCATCGATAACATCCAGCTCCTGACGGCACTGATTCAAATCCTTCATCACGGAATCCTCACTTCTGTTGGTTTTGTCGCAGGGCGGCAGTGGCTGCATCGTCCATCATCAGCTCGCACAGGGAGATCGCGAGCGCGCTCTCGATGACGACAACCGCGCGCGGAACGATGCAGGGATCGTGCCTGCCGGTGATGGAAAGCGTTGTGTCTTCTCCTGTGAGGAGATCGACTGTCTGCTGCTCACGCGCGATAGATGGCGTAGGCTTGATGGCTGCGCGAAGGGTGATCGGCATACCGTTTGTGATGCCGCCGGTGACGCCTCCGTTGTGATTGGATAGACAGGCGACACGGCCGTTTTCGTAGTGCATGGCGTCGTTTGCCTGGCTGGCCCGCTTTGCGGCAAGGGCCATGCCATCGCCGAATTCCACAGCCTTGACCGCAGGCACGGAGAAGAGCAGCTGGCTTGTGACGCTCTCCACACTGCCAAAGAACGGCGAGCCGATACCGGCAGGCACGCCGACTGCCGCGCATTCGATCACGCCGCCGACGCTGTCCAGCTCTGCTTTCGCAAGCGCGACGGCTTCACGCATGGGTGTTTCCATTTTTGGATCGAGCAGCGGAAAGCGGCTTTGCCGGAGCGCCTCGAGCGTGGCCGCATCAACATGCACGGGATCCAGCGCATCGTCCGCGATATCGCCGATGGCGGCGATGTGCGCGCCGATGGTAATGCCCTGACTTGCCAGCAGCTGGCGGGCGATACTGCCTGCGAAGACAAGCGGCGCCGTGATGCGTCCAGAGAAATGGCCGCCGCCGCGCGGATCGTTATATCCGCGGTATTTCATCTGTCCGGCGTAGTCCGCGTGGCCGGGACGCATCTTCGCGCGCAGCTGGGCATAATCGACGGAGCGGGTGTTTGTGTTTTCGATCAGGCCGCAAAGCGGCGTGCCCGTCGCGCGGCCCTCGAAGAGGCCGGAGACAATCTTTACCTTGTCCGGCTCCTTGCGGCTGGTCGCTGTGGGGTCCAAGCCGGGGGCGCGGCGCGCCATATCGTGGGCGATGATCTCCTCGTCGATGGGCGTTCCGGCGGGAATGCCATCGATAACCATGCCGATGGCGCCGCCGTGGGATTCGCCGAAGATGGTGAGTTTAAAATGCTGGCCGAAGGATCCTCTCATGCTGATTGTCCTTTCGTGATCGCGGGGCGATCAGGGATTTTCGGATACGGTGACGGCGCGTCCGCCAAGGGAGGCGAATTCCTCCCAGAAGGCCGGAGCGGATTTGGCGACGGCCTGCGTGTCGGTGATTGTGAGATCACCCTGAGAAATGGCCGAAGCGACAGCCATTGCCATGACGATGCGGTGATCGTTGCAGCCGTCAATCCGGGCAGCGCGGAGCTTTCTGCCGCCGCGGATGATGAGGCCGTCAGGCAGCTCCTCAATATCTGCGCCGCAGGCTGTGAGCGCCGCATGCATAGCGGAAAGCCGGTCGCTCTCCTTGATGCGAAGGCGCGCTGCGCCGGTGATGCGGCTTTCGCCCTCGGCAGCGGCCATGGCGACCGCGAGGATCGGCACCAGATCGGGGATCTGGGAGGCGTCCACCGTGACCGCATGCAGGCGGGAGGGGCAGACAGAGATAAAATCCCGCTTGAGATTGATGATCGCGCCCATGTCGCGAAGGATATCCATGATCGCGCGGTCACCCTGAGCGCTTTTCATGTTCAGGCCGGTCAGCGTGAGCGGGCCGACGGAGGAGAGGCAGCCTGCTGCGAGATAGAACGCGGCATGACTCCAGTCACTCTCCACATGCGCTTTGCCGGGGGAGACGGGCTTCTGATTGCCGGGGATGATCAGCGTCTGTTCATCCTGCCAATAGGAGACGACGCCAAAGCTTTTCTGCACGCGGCGGGTGAGCTCCACATAGGCGCGGGACTCCAACGGCGTGGTGATGCGGATGATGCTCTCGCCATTGAGCCGGGGCAGGGCGAGCAGAAGGCCTGTGATAAACTGACTGCTTACGTCGCCGCGAAGCGCATATTCACCGGGGGTGAGCTTGCCGTCGACGATCAGGTCGTGGTCCGTCTGCTGCCAGCTCACGCCCCGTGAGCGGAAGAGATTTTCATAGATATCCAACGGGCGCTGCATCAGCCGTCCGTGGCCGATGAAGCGGACGGGACCGCAGCCATCGAGCGCAAGAGGGATGAAGAAGCGCAGCGTGGAGCCGGATTCGCCGCAATCGAGCGTGCGGCTGCCGGAGATGAAGCGCTCGCCGCCAAAGAGCGTCGCCGACACGAAGCCGGGCTGCTCATGCGGCGAGGTAGACACATCGCCCACGAGACCGAGCGCCTTGGCGCAGGAGAGCGTCGCGATGATATCGCGCGAGAGCTGCAGCGGGGAAAGCGTGGTTTCGCCATTGGCAAGCGCAGCCATCATCACAGCGCGATGCGAGGCGGATTTGCTGGGCATTATGTGCAGCTTTCCGGCGAGGGGCGAGGGAGAGACGGTTTTGATCATGAGAATCCTCCCGAAAGATTAGCGTCTTCAATCCGCCGCGAAGCGAAGAAGGGGTTTGGGGATGAAATCCCCAAGCAGGTTTTAGGGCGGCAGCCCTAACGTATCCTCTCACAGCAAAGCGCGCAGCTCGTCGGGCGTAAGCGGCACAGCCTTGCATGCGCCGATTCCGGTGAGGATGATGGTTCGGATGGTCGTGCCCTCTGCCTTTTTATCCAGCGCCATCGTTTTGGCGAGCGCGTCGGCGGACAGGCCATCGGGGATGTCGGTCAGAAGGTCATATGCCTTGAGCACGCGCTTTACGCGCTCGGCGGTTCCATCGGGGGTGACGCTGAGCGTCTCGCCCCAGCGGCAGGCATGGGCCATGCCGATGGAGACGGCCTCGCCATGAAGCAGCGTGCCGTAGCCCATGGCGTTTTCCAGTGCATGCGCCAGCGTGTGGCCGAAATTGAGCTGCATGCGGATGCCGTGGTCGTGCGGATCGATGCGCACGTATTCAGCCTTGATGGCGCAGCAGCGGGCGATGATCTCATCGAGCACGGGCATGAGCGCCGCGCGAGAGCCGAGGGATTCTATGCGCTCAAATAGCGCCGCGTCGTAGATGCAGCCGTACTTAATCACCTCGCCAAGACCTGCGCCGATCTGTCGGTCGTCGAGGGTTTTGAGGGTGTCGCAGTCGATGAGCACGAGCTCCGGCTGATAGAATGCACCCAAGAGGTTCTTGCCGCGCGGATGATTGATGGCGACCTTGCCGCCGACGGAGGAATCCACCTGTGCCAGCAGCGTGGTCGGCACCTGAATGAAATGCACGCCGCGCAGATATGTGCAGGCCGCATAGCCTGTGATATCGCCCACAACGCCGCCGCCCAGCGCGATGACCAGATCCGCGCGCGTGAGGCGGAAATCGAGAAACGCATCATACAGGCGCGAAAGCTGCTCGGCGCACTTGGTTTCCTCGCCTGCGGGCAGAACGATGACGCTGGACTCGATGCCGGCCCTGTGCAGCTGCTCCATGAGCGCATAGGAATACAGCGGTGCGGTGTTGCTGTCTGCGACGACGGCGGCCTTGCGGCCCCGATAGGGCGCAAGGAGCGAAGCACAGTTTTTCAGCAGGCCGTGGCCGATGTGGATGTCGTAGCGGCTTTCGGGTGCACTGGCGGTGACGGATACGATGGGCATGAAGATTCCTCCTGCGAAAGCAAACGGTAAGCATTCGGCCTCGATCGCCGGAAAAGAAAAGCTGCAGTGTTTGTCGGAAGCGGGTTCAGCGTCGCGCTGGTTATTGGAAGAGCGATTTGCGGCTTTGCGTGATGCCGCGAATCTTGTCGAATTCCTTCTTGCGGTTGCTCGAGTCGGTCAGGCGCTTGAGGAGTGCCTCTCGGTCATCGGCCCTCAGCAGCACGCTGTACTCGCCGAGCTTTTCGATCAGCTCGTCCGTAAGGTCGGCGAGGGTTTCTTTGTTCACCCAGAAGAGCTCGGTCCAAAGATCCGGCTCAAGCGCAGCGACGCGGGTTGCGCCGCGGAAGGAGCCGCCTTCGAAGCCGTAGCTGTCAAAGAGCAGATGCTGATCGCACAGCGCCAGGGCCATCAAATGCATGAGCTGGCTGGTATAGGCGATGCGCTCGTCGTGCGCCTCGGGATTGGAAAGTACGATATCCGCACAGCCCATGTGCAGCGCCAGGCGTTCCATCAGGCGAATCGCGCCGACGGGCACGTTGTCATCCGGCGTAAGGATGTAATGGCAGCCGCGCAGCAGATCCGGCGTCGCATTGACAAAGCCGCCGCGCTCACGGCCGGCCATCGGATGGCCGCCCAGATAGACAAAGGGCTTGTTTTCGTGCGATTCGACCACTTCGTGCAGCGGACATTTGACGCCGCAGATATCGGTGAGCAAAGAGCCGGGCTTCAGACGGTGCGCCTGCGTGCGCACAAACTCGGCGGCAGCCTCGGGATGCAGGCAGAGGAAGACGATGTCCATGGTTTCCAGCGGCGCGCTTTCGATATCCGCCCAGCAGGAGCGGACGATGCCGCGGCCCAGCGCCTCAAAGCGCGTCCATTCGTCGTGATCGACGGCATAAAGTTCCGCATCCGGATATCCATTCAAAGCCATGGCCATGCTGCCGCCCATCAGGCCCAGGCCGATAAACACGATTCTCATAAGACACGCTCCACGATCGGTGCAATCGCATGCAGTTTACCCATGACCTGGGCGAACTGCGACGGGGTGAGGCTCTGCGCGCCGTCGCAAAGGGCGCAGGGCGGATTGTTGTGAACCTCGATGATCAGGCCGTCCGCGCCGGCGGCGACGGCGGCCAGCGACATGCGCTCGACCATCCAGTTAAGGCCCGTGGCATGAGAAGGATCGACGATGACCGGCAGATGCGAGAGCTGCTTGACAGCCTGCACGGCGGAGAGATCCAGCGTGTTGCGGGTGTAAGTTTCAAAGGTACGGATGCCGCGCTCACAGAGGATGACGTTGGGATTGCCGGCGGCCATGATGTATTCCGCGCTCATGAGCCACTCGCTGACCGTGGCATTGAGGCCGCGCTTGAGCAGGATGGGCTTGCGGGTCTGACCCAGTTCGGTGAGCAGATCGAAATTCTGCATGTTGCGCGCGCCGACCTGGATGACGTCCACCCGGCGGTCGAATTCCTCGACCAGTTTCGGGCTCATGATTTCGGTGCAGATGGGCATGCCGGTGAGCTCTCTGGCCTGCTCCAGCAGTGCCAGACCCTCGAGCTTGAGACCCTGGAAGGCATAGGGCGATGTGCGCGGCTTATAGGCGCCGCCGCGAAGGATGTTCGCGCCTGCGGCGTGGACCTTGAAGGCGGTATCGGTCAGCTGATCGTAGTTTTCCACGGAGCAGGGGCCGGCGATGATCGCCAGCTTGCGCCCGCCGACGGGGATGCC
>CAZACE010000044.1:0-8918 GCA_964483255.1 uncultured Oscillospiraceae bacterium | reverse complement strand
AGCCCTAACGTAACCCTAACGTACCCCCTCGTTACCCCAGCTTCTTGTGCGTAAAGCTCCGCTTCTTTCCGGCGAAGTCCGCGACAATGTCGCCGTGGCCGCGCAGGATGTACTTGTAGGAGCACAGACCCTCCAACCCCATCGGGCCGCGGGCATGAATCTTGCCGGTGGAGATGCCCACCTCCGCGCCAAAGCCGTAGCGGAAGCCATCGGCAAAGCGGGTGGAGCAGTTGTGATAGACGCCGGCGGAATCCACCAGCGCGGCAAAGCGCTCGGCGGCAGCCTCGTCGCCTGTGATGATGCAGTCCGTGTGGTGCGAGCCGTAACGATTGATGTGCGCAATCGCCTCCTCGAGGGAATCGACGATATGAATCGCGATCACATGGTCGAGATACTCGGCCTTCCAGTCACGCTCATCCGCCGGCTCACAGGGAATGCCCGGAATCAGCGCCTGCGCGCGCGCATCGGCTTTCAGCTTCACGCCCGCCACATGCAGCGCCGCCGCCACGACGGGCAGCGCATGATGTGCGGCATCCTTGTGCACAAGCAGCGTCTCCGCCGCATTGCACGCCGCCGGGTACTGCGTCTTCGCATCGACCGTCACGCGCGCCGCCATCTGCGCATCGCATGCGGCGTCCAGATACACATGGCACACGCCATCGCTGTGGCCAAGCACAGGGATGCGGCTGCTCTGCATGATGTAGCGCACAAAGGCGTTTGAGCCGCGCGGGATGATCAGGTCGATGTATTCGTCCATCGCCAGCATCGCGCCGACCTCTTCGCGCGTGGTGAAAAGACCCGCCCAGCCTTCGGGGATGCCCGCGGCCTCGCTGGCTGCCTTCATCACATCAAAGAGCGCCTGATTGGAATACATCGCCTCGCGGCCGCCCTTGAGCAGCACAGCGTTGCCGCTTTTCAGGCACAGACCCGCAATCTGCACCAGCGCATCCGGACGCGATTCAAAGATCACGCCGACCACGCCGATCGGGCAGGCCACGCGCGAGAGCACAAGGCCATCGGCAAGCTCCGTGCGCAGCTGCTCATGGCCGATGGGATCCTCCATCGCGGCCAGCGCGCGCAGACCCGCGCAGACGTCGGCGAGCTTGTTTTCGTCAAATTTCAGGCGCTTGAGCACGGGCGCGGCAATGCCTTCAAGCTTCGCCGCCTCCATGTCCTTGGCGTTCGCGGCAAATATCTTTTCCTTCGCCGCTTCCAGCGCATCGGCCACGGCAATCAGCGCGCCGCTTCGCAGCCCGGATTTCGAGGCCGCGAGCGCAAAGCTTGCCTGCTTGGCCGCCTTAGCGATGTCCAGCGTGGTCGCCATTACTCGTAAACCTCCCTGTAGAACGCATCATGCATCTGCTGCTGGGTCATGTCGCTGTAAAGATACAGCTCGCGGCGATCCTTGCCGCCCTGGAAGGAGCTGAGCATCGTCACAGCCGCCATCGCGTTCAGATTGGTATCCATGTTGGAAAGCAGCTTCTTGCCCAGGCCCATCAGGTTCGCGCCGCCGCTGGAGCGCAGCCCCTGCTTGAGCAGATCCATGAAAACCATGTAGCTGCGGTTCTTCTCGACGTAGTCGCTCTCCAGGCGGATCCTGACATAGTCCATGATGTTCTCACTGGTCAGCGCATTGTCGCCCGGCCAGGTGTCCAGGATTTCGGCCTCTTCCTCGTTGAGCCAGGTGCTGAGCATGCCGATCTCGTCGACCAGCTCCGGCAGGGTGTTGATATCCAGCGCCACGTATGTGCTCACGTTCAGATCAAGCAGGCTGTTGATCGCGCGCGCGACGAGCAGGCCGCGGCTCTTCTGGGCGCCCAGCGCATAGACCTCGCCCAGCGTCACATCGCCGACCTCGGGAACGTTCACCATCGTGTCGTTTTCAATCAGCGTCATCACGCTGCGGCCCGTGCGGCTGTTGATGGAGGCGAGCATCAGCGTATCGGTGATATCGCCGTCCTGCATGAGCACGAGCACGTTATTTACGTTCTTATCCAGGCTGCTGTTGAGCACCATATCCCGCTTGGTCACGGTGATTTCGCCCATCGCGCAGGCGCATACAAGCGTCAGACAGAGCATCAGCGACAGCGCGCAAAGGATCTTCTTCATCGGATTTCGCTCCTTACTTCTTGAAGATGAACAGCTTGGAGAACACGTAGTTGGCGATGATGACCACGATATTGGTCAGCAGCTTCATCACCAGATCGTTGAAACCAAGCAGCTCGACGGTCACGAACATGATCACGGTCTCCATGCCCAGGGAGACAAGGCGCATCGTAACGAAGCTGAATGCCTCCTTGACCAGCGCGCCCATGGTTTCGCAGTGGGTATGGAAGACGAACGCCTTGTTGACCACATAGCCAAAGGCCACGGCGAGCACCCATGCCGTCCATGTGCCAGCCATGACGCCCATACCCATATAGCGCGTCGCCACGAAGTAAACGACGTAATTGACAACCGTCGTCGCCACGCCGGCAAAGAGATAGGCGACCAGCTCGGTATTATTCCACAGCTTCTCGCAAAGGCCGCCCAGCTTCGGGGAAACCTTGCCGATCAAACGGATCACAAAGCGCGCTAAGGCGTCGATCCAGCTCCAGATCAGTTTCATATCGTAATTCCTTTCAATACTTTTTTCTGCTTTATTTGCTGCATAGAATATATCGTGAAGCGGCATACCGTCCCACGTTAACGATTGTATTATAGCACGGTGCGCAAGCCCGGTCAATGCGCGCCAGAGATGCGAAGGCGACTTCTTTTTGCTTCTGCACACTTCCATTTTGGCGAAGAATAGCGTATAATTATTGATTGAGATAAAATACACAATTACACGCATATGGAGGTTTTACCCATGGAGAATCCGATCGTTTCCTGGCTGTTTGAAACCGACGCCGTGCGCGTCTGCCCCGAAGGCCAGCCGTTCTGGTATACGTCCGGCAAGCTGGGCCCGTTCTATATCAACACGCAGTTCCTCTATGGCAGCGAGGCCGCGGCCAATGCCCTGCTGAAGACCATCGAAGAGGCCTGCGCCGGCGAAAAGCTCGCTTTTTACGACAAGGTCTGGGCCGACATCTCCGCGCAGCTGGAATCCTGCCCGATCTTCTCTCAGCTGATCGATCTGCTGACCGAAGAGGCCCGCAAGCTGGACGTCGATTTCGTCTCCGGCGGCGAGCGCCGCGACTTCTTCTTCTCCATGCCCGTCGCCAAGAAGCTGGGTCTGGGCCACCTGTCCATCTTCAAGGATCTCTCCTGCGTCTACACCGACGAAAATGGCGTTTCCATGGATCCGGCACAGGCGAACCTGGCCGGCAAGAAGAGCGTGCATATCGCCGATCTGATCACCGTCGCCTCCTCCTACATCCGCGCATGGATCCCGGCTGTTGAGGCACTGGGTGCAAAGATCGCCTATTCCCTCGCCGTGGTCGATCGCGATCAGGGCGGCAGCGATATCCTTCAGAAGGCCGGCTGTCCGCTGACCACGCTGATCACCATCAAGCCGGAGCTCTTTGAGCAGGCCAAGGCGCTCGGCCGCGTCACCGATGCACAGATCGGGCTGGTGAATTCCTTTATCGCCGATCCGGATAAGTTCCTGCATGACTTCCTCGTCTCCCATCCGGACTTCCTGGCAAACGAAATTGCCAAGGGCGGCAAGAGCGCCCAGCGCGCCGAGCTGTGCATCGCCAGCGGCTTTGCGCCGGAAGAGGCTCTTCCCAAGAAGTAATGGTTGAAATCAGACACATTGGAAAAAGCGCAGACGATCTGCGCTTTTTCATTCTCATGGACGAGCAGCATGCCGGCGGGATCACCGTGCACAGCTTGAATCCCCCGCAGTTTTCCTACGGCATTGCAATCGCAAAATCCATGCGCCGAAAGGGCGTCGCCAAGGCTGCGCTGCCCCTGCTCTTTGCGCATATGAAGCAGCGCGGCTTTACAACAGCCATTGCGCAAATCGCGCCGGACAACACGGCCTCGCTGGCGCTGCATCGGGCGCTCGGATTTGTGCAAGTGGATGAGGATTCGCTCACGTTCAGCTTGACTCTGAATGATTAGGCGACGGTGGGGATATTGAGTTTATTAAGGAAGGCTTAAACTCTAAGCATCTTTTATGCATCAGCAATACTGATCTATAAGCGAAACGTATACGAGGAGGCTCCCTCCGGGAGGGAGCTGTCAGCGCAGCTGACTGAGGGAGCCATCGGGCGCAAAGCCACTCTTTAAGCATTCTTTCGTTCTTTTGCTTACGCAGCATTATATCCCTATTACGCACAAAAGGACTGTCACCCGACAGTCCTTTTTGCTTTACCACGTATTGCCGAAGCCCGTGATATACCATTCCTTGTTGTGCAGCGTATACTGACAGTTTTCGCGCGTGATTTCCTCTTCCGGGATCACGGACATGTTGTAGTATTTCTTTTTGGGCGCAGCATTGTAGCGGTAGTTCATGCGCTTGATTGTCGAGTTCACGTTGCCCTCGATAGTCGTCAGCTCATACATGCCATCGCCCAACTCCTTAACGCTCTCCACAATGCCCACATGCGTGTAGGGCGTGGAACTGCGCTTGCCGTAGATGACGATGTAGCCGGGCTTGGGGATCGCTTCCATCGCATCCGCCTGCTGCCAGCGGCCGTGCGCATCAAAGACGTAATACACGTTGCCCACGCGGCCTTCCATTGCGGAGATCACCTGATCCGGCGCGACGGTCACATCCTGCTTGTGCTTGATAAGCTGCACGCCGCTGTGCTGCGCGCAGTAAATCTGGAACACGGAGCACCAACCGATCTCGCGCTTATCCTGATAATACCACTTGGTGTACTCGTTCGCCTTGGGCAGCTTTTCAAAAGGATACTTTTCAAACTGCGCGCGCGCAAAGAGCACGAAGTTCTTCGCCTCCAGCGGCATATCCTCCGGGAACGTGAGATCATACGTTTCCAGCTCGCCCTCCGCCTGCGTCGCGATTGCTGCGGGCGGCACGTCCATATTTGCCGGCGCCGTATCCGCCAAAGCACAGCCGCCAAGCAGCAGCGCAAAGGCGATGAGCGCCATCAAAAGCTTTTTCATCAACAGATTCCTTTCGTGGGCTGCCGCCCACACCCGCCTGAGGGACATTGTCCCTCAGACTTCCTTCCTCGCTTCGCGGCAGTTTAAAGCAGCTTAGCGGTTAATCGCCCATGATCAGCGCAATCTCGCTGCCCATTTCGATGATCTTCTCCTCGCCACGCTCGCTGAGCGCAATCCTCCAGCCCGGCTCGCTGCACGTGATCGTGTATCGGCACTGGCTCGGGGAGATGCGCTCGCTTGCAAAGCCAAGCGACGCGCCGCCGATCGTCACGTTATCCAGCTTCCAGCCGTCCCAGCCGATGGGCGTGTGCGGCCTAAAGGAAATGATCTTCTTCGCCGCGTCCGGCGCAAAGCCAAACAGACTGCTTGTCATCGGCCAGATGAAGCCCGCAGCGCTGCGCGCGCTGAGCAGCACGCCGTTTTCCTCCGCCTTCATCGCATAGGGCATGCCCGGCGCACCAGCCTTGGCCATCATGCTCAGGCAGCCAATCATCTGCTCCACATGCTCCTGCCTGCCATGCCACCAGGCCAGGCGGGAAAGCGGCGCATGCTCGTCGGGCTTTTCCTGCGCAGGCACGTTTACCTTCTCCAGCTCCTTGAGCACCACGCTGTCGTCCTCGCCGGTCATGCGCAGAATATACGCCTGACCGCGAAGCGCCATCTCCGTCTCACGCAGGATATCTGCTCGGATGTCATCAAAATTGCGCGTTGCGCGGCGCAGATAGCTCACGCAAAGGCCGGTCATCGGCAGCATTTCTTCGGCAAACTGTTTATCGCCCGTCCACCTGAGCACATGATGCACCAGCGACACAAACAGCGCGCTCTCCTTCACGCCGCCAATCTGGCGGATCTTTCCGCTGCGGGAGATCCGCTTGGCCAGGCGGCCCGGCGCAAGCTGCGCTTCATCGCTGATACGCACCAGCGTGCGCAGCATCTGCTGCACCTGCTCGCCGCCGCCAAGGGGCAGCAGCGCGCTCATCGCCTGCGTGAATCCCTCGCCAAACAGAGACGGATGCTCCGGCAGGTCCGTGCAAAGGCCCACGCCGCCCTTGGGCAGCTCGCGCGTCAGCCAGTCGCCGTATATCTTCGTCCAGTTCCAGCTGCGCTCGAGCAGGCCATCCGGCAGCGCCGCCTGGCTCTTGCCCATGAGCGTTTCCAGACGCGCCCGCTTCTTTTCGATCATCTCCTGCGCATGCTCGCGAAGATGACCAAGCGCATCCTCCGCCTTTGATCTGGAGGTGAAGCCGCCGGCGATAAACAGGCGCATCGTCGCCTGAGCGCCCGCGTTTACGCGCATGCGATAGAACAGGCGGCCATTGACGCCCTTGCCCAGCGTATTGCCAAAGCCATAGATATCATGCGGCAGATCAGCCTGCAGCACGCGATTCTTAAGCTCCGCGCCCCATACGGCGTGCCACGGATTCCGGCTGTCGCGCGCATAGAATGCCTGGGTCTTCTCGTCGTATTCGCCGACGTCGCGGCCCAACTCCATGCTGTCCTCGCCGCGCGCGCTGGCAACGGTCAAAATATCTGTGCGCACGGTGAAGGAAACCTCGACCATACGCGGCGCGTTTCTGCCGTTTTCAATCGTCAGCTCAATCACGCAGCCGTTTACGCCGTCCGGAATATACTGGCGGCGCACAACGTGCAGCTCCTGCTCCTGCATGCGATAATGGAACGCAGTCGCCGCGGGATTGACCTCGCAGGCGTCCGCGCAGGTGAGCGGCACATCGTCGATGGCAAAGAAGAATCCATCGCAGACCTTCTTTTCCCCAGCCCACAGACCGCCCATCTCGCCCTCGACATTAAAGCCCAGATCCGGGAAAAGGCCATTCTGCGCGCCGATGAGCACGGCATGCGTGCCCGCGGTCACGGCGCAGGTCTGCATCTGATCATAACGGTAAACTCTGTACTGCGAGAGCATCGGAAAACCTCCCTGACTTAGTCCCTGATGACGGCAACGATGGTGGAAAGAATCAGCCGGATATCCGCAAGCGGCGAAATCTCATGCAGGTATTTCATATTCAGCTCGATCTTATCGGGCATGATCACGTCGATATACATCTTCTCCGGATCCTCGGCGTCCGCAAGCAGATCGTTCTCATTGCGATAGGCGATGGACGCGTAATCCGTGATGCCCGGACGCACCAGAAGCACCTGGCGCTGATAGGGCGTATACATATTCACATACTTGGGCACCTCGGGTCTCGGGCCCACGAAGCTCATTTCGCCCGTGAATACATTGATCAGCTGCGCCAGCTCGTCCAGCTTCGTCTTGCGAAGAATCCGGCCCATGCGCGTGATGCGGTTGTCGCGGCCCACGGTGATCGCAAGGCCCTTCTTGTCGGCGTCCACGACCATCGTGCGGAATTTATAGATACGGAATTCTTTGCCATTTCTGCCCACGCGCACCTGGCGATAGAACACCGGGCCGGGATCGTCGATCTTGATCGCCAGCGCGATAAGCAGCAGCACCGGCCAGAGCACCAGCAGCGCGCCGCCGGAAATTGCAATATCCATCGCTCGCTTGAGCGCCAACTGCAGCTTTCGCCTTTCCAGCACCGCAGCGATATCCATATTCTGTGTCATTCTTATGTAGATTCCTTCCTGATCCATTCGGTTTTTCCGGCACATGGCGGTCATACCCGGTCAAAGATATAGGTAAACAAAAAGCATATCGCAAAAGCCATCCTGTGCTTCATCAGGAAAAGGCGCATGGCCAGCTTCGGCGGGAAGGAAAGCGGCTTCACATCCGCAAACCAGCCCTTCACGTCCGCGCGATTCATGTATTTGCGCGCCTCGCGCACCCGCGCCGCAAAGCCATAGGGCGTACCGGGATAGCAGAGGTTGCGCACCGCCGTCACCGCCATTTTTCTGCGGCGGATCGTCATGCGGCGCACGCACTCGGGATAATCACTAAGCAGCGCCTCGAGCGCATCGTTGGAAAGATCATGACTCTTTGGCACATGCGCGCTGTATCGCTTGGTGACGCTGCCTCCATGGAAGCGGTAATGATAATACGCCTCGTCCAGCGCGACAGCCGCGCGGCTGGAAAGCATGCATTCGACAATGAACAGCAGATCCTCCGCATAGCGGATCTCCTCGCGGAACCGGTGCTTTTTCAGCACCTCATGCTTAAAGAGATTGCGTGGCGTATAGCCCGAGAGCGGCAGCTCGTCTGAGTCGGTTTCCCTGGACAGCATCGCCGGGATCAGCGTCTGGCGGATGGCCTTTTCATCAAAGCGCGTGCCCGTCGCAAAGCCCAGCGGCACATTCTCCTGTTTATGCGCGTAATCCTTGAACACCCGGCAGAACGCGATATCCGCATCGTGTTCCTTAGCCATGGCATAAAGACGTTCATACATCCGGGGCTCGATCCAGTCGTCGCCGTCGCAGAAGATGACGTATTCGCCCGTGGCCAGCTCGATGCCCGCATTGCGCGCGGCGGAGACGCCCCGGTTCTTCTCAAACACGATCACGCGGATGCGGTTGTCCGCCTGCTCATATTCCCGCAGAATCGCAAGCGAATTGTCCGGGCTGGCGTCACAGACGAAGATCATCTCAATCTCCTGCATCGTCTGCGCGCGCAGGCTGTCGATACATTCCCGAAGGAATTTTTCGCAATTGTATACCGGAATGATCACCGAAACCTTCGGCTGCATAAACTCCTCCAGCGCTTTAGATTCGTTGGGCTGCCGCCCAAACCTGCCTGATGGGCATTGCCCCTCAGACTCCCTTCTTCGCTTCGCGCGTACAAAACGTATTTTTGTGAGATTAACCCTCAATCTTATCCGCGCCGCTGCGGCTCAGATCCGCGCGCCACAGCGGCGCCTGCACCAGCAGATACGTGCAGCCGATGGCGG
>CAZACE010000043.1:1845-9136 GCA_964483255.1 uncultured Oscillospiraceae bacterium | reverse complement strand
ACGTTGGGGATTTCATCCCCAAACCCCTGCCTGGGGACATCGTCCCCAGACCCCTATTACGCTTCGCGCCTATCCAATTTACTTAGCTATTAAACACGCGCACCGGCAGCACCAGATACAGGTAGCTATCCCCCTCGGTCGGGCAGACGACGCAGGGGCTCACGTTGGAATTGAAGCGCATGAAGATCTCATCATCATTCAGCGCCTTGAGCACGTCCGTGATATACCTCACGTTGAACGCAATCGTCAGATCCTTGCCCTCGGTCGTCACGTCGATCTTCTCTTCCATATCGCCGTTTTCGGAATTGGAAGTGACGTCCAGCGTGTCGCCGTCGATCTTGAAGCAAACCAGATTGCTCTTGCCCTCGCGCGCAATCAGGCTCGCGCGGTCAATCGCGCTGCCCAGCTCACTGCGGCGCACGGCCACGCGGGTCTGCCATTCCTGCGGCAGAATCTGGCGATAGCGGATGAATTCACCCTCGAGCAGGCGCGCCACAATGTGCGTGGCGCCCATGTTCAGCTGCACATGGCTGCGGCTGAAGCACAGGGAAACCTCTTCGTCGGTATCGTTCAGGATCTTCGCGATGTCGCCGAGCACCTTGCCGCCGACAACAGCCGCGACGTCCTGATCCGGACCCCCGATGTTTTCCTTGCGCATCGCCAGGCGGAAGCCATCCAGCGCAACCACGCGCATTTCGTCCTTACCCACTTCCATCAGGCAGCCGGTGAGAATCGGGCGGCTCTCATCTACAGCAATGGCGAACAGCGTGCGGCCAATCATGTCGCGCAGCGTATTCTGCGCCATAGAGAAGGAAGCGCCCTCCACCTGCGGCAGCTCCGGATACTCCACCGGGTCAAAGCCGGTAATCGTCGTGCGGATGCTCGCGCAGCGAATGGTTGCCTGCATGCGGTCGGAAATGGAAATATCGCAATTGCCGCCGGGCAGCTTGCGCACGATTTCGCAAAGCAGCTTGCCGGGCAGCACGGCGCGGCCCTCTTCAATGAATGTGGCCGGAATGATCGTTTCAATGCCCAGAGCCAGATCGGTACAGGTCAGCTTCAGGCCCTCATCGCAGGATTCAAACAGGATGCCTTCCAGAATCGGCTTGGGAGAACGTACTGCCAGCGCGCGGCTGACAATGGACAGGCTGGAATTCAGATCGCTCGTGTCGCAGGAAAAACGCATATCATCAACCTCCATGGAGTAGTAGCAGTATATAGGATTCAGCAGGAGTAGCCGTAGTGCGGTGGATAAGTGGGATAAGTCCCAAAAAGCCAAAACACAACTGACTTTTTGACTGTGGAAAACTATGTAAAAAGCCGTGCAAATATCCCCAGTTTTTCCACATGATTGGGGATAACTTTTCTCTGTTTTGCACATCGGATCATTATCGCCTAAAATGGCAAATTCAATCATATTCAGTATTCGCGTTTTCCCTGTGAAATCCTGCAATGGCATCAAAAAACCTTCTATAATATGGCGCGAATATGGCGCGGAAACAAGAGAATGACCGCTCAGGGCGTGAGCCTTGAGATTCGGCAAATTCTATGCTATAATCTGATTATCAGATGTCTGACAACTGACCTTTATCAGACAAGAGGGAATATTCCCTTCGCCCGGCAGTTTCGCTGCGGCGGGAAAGGATAGGCATATGGATACCGTCAGAAAGACGCGCAAGCTGCCCGAGCAGATTGCCGATAAGCTCAGAGAGATGATCATTCAGGAAGAGATGAAGACCGGAAGCAAGCTGCCGGCGGAGGCGGAGCTGATGGCTCGCTTCGGTGTGAGCCGCTCTACGGTGCGCGAGGCGGTCAAGATCCTGCAGACGGAGCATATCGTCGATATCCGCCAGGGGCAGGGCACGTTCCTTTGCGCGATGCCGGGTCTTGCGGATGATCCGCTGGGTCTGCGCTTTGCCGATCAGGAGGAGCTTATTGCTCAGCTGCTGGAAACGCGCCTGCTCATTGAACCGAGCGTTGCCGCGCTGGCCGCCGGCCGCAGGACGGAGCATCACCTGCAGGAGATGAAGCTGCTGCTGGATAAGATGGACAGCGCCTATCTGCACGGCGAAAATTACACGCCCTACGATGCGCAGTTCCATTCCGTGATCGCCAAGTGCTCCGGCAACGATGTCATCATGCGCCTGCTGCCCACGATTCATGAATCCATCAGCGCCGGCTATCAGCATACCCGCCGCGTGGAGGGCAGCTATCAGCGTGCGAGCCAGTGCCATTTGGAGCTTTATCGCGCGATTATGGACCGCGATGCCGACCGTGCGCGCCTGGCTGCGCAGCGCCATATGGTGCAGACCATGAACGACTCGGGCGTGGAAGTCCCGTCTGCCTTGACCCGATGAAAGTGATCGCTCGCATTCATTGCGATTTTAAAGAAAAATTCGGTATTCCGCGCCAAAGCGGCCTCGTGCCCGAAACCAGGGCGAGGATCGTCTTTGAACCGGAATACCGCAATCCCGACGCGCTGCGCGGCATGGAAACCTATTCGCATCTATGGCTGATCTGGGCGTTTTCCAAAGCGGAGCGAGATACCTGGTCGCCGACGGTGCGCCCGCCGCGCCTGGGCGGCAATACGCGACTGGGCGTGTTCGCCACGCGTTCGCCGTTTCGCCCGAACGCCATCGGGCTTTCCAGCGTCACGCTTGAGGAAGTGATCCTGCATTCGCCGGACGGGCCTGTGCTCGTGGTCGGCGGCGCGGATCTTATGGACGGCACGCCGATCTACGATATCAAGCCCTATCTGCCCTATGTGGACAGCCACCCGGACGCAAAGGGCGGCTTTACGGAACAGACTGCGGATTATGCGCTTGAGGTTATCTTCCCGGATGATCTTATCATCAGAATTGACGAAGACAAGCGGGACGCGCTGTGCGGCGTGCTCGCCGGGGATCCCAGACCGTCCTATCAGAATGACCCGACGCGCGTGTACGGCGTGCGCTATGCGGATTACAACGTCAAATTCACCGTGGACAGCGGCACGCTGACGGTGGTGGATGTAACAGAAAAATGAGAAAAGGATGTCAGATTGATTCTGGCATCCTTTTTTGTGTGCGGATATTATCCGCCCGTATTTTGACCCAGCGCCGCGCCCACCAGCGTACCGGAAAGCAGCATCTGTGTGCCCTTGTAGCGGTAGCGGCTGTCAATCAGCAGCAGCGAACCGGTGTCTTCGTCTGTGCGGATCAGTCTGCCCGCGGCCTGAATAACACGGATCATGCCCGGCAGCGTCATGCATAAGTAGAAGCCGTCATCGCCCTGCGCGTCGTAATAGGCCTGCATGGCCTTGATCCTCTCATCAGGCTGGGGCAGGCCGGTGGAGACGATGATCACGTTCTTGAGCCTTTCGCCCGGCAGATCGATGCCCTCGGAAAAAGCGCCGCCGAGCACGGCAAGGAGAATCACACGCTCCTTTCTATCAAAGCCCTGAAGGATTGCGTTTTTCTCTTCTTCCGTCATGCCGCGCGACTCGCGGATAAAATCCGGCGCGTTTTCCATGCCGAGCAGAATTTCTCCGATGCGCGCCATATAGGCATAGGAGGGGAAGAAGACGATCGTATGGCCGCCGTGTGCGGCGATGTGATCGCGGATCGCCTCAGCAACCTGCGGCGCGGTCTTTTCGCGGCTTTGGTATCTTATATCGATGGGCTCAATGCGCGCCTCAAGCTGCGCAGGATCAAAGGGCGAAGGCAAAAACAGGCTCGCATCGCCCTCGTCGCTGCCGAGCATCTTTTTTACCCAGTCAAACGGCGCGAGTGTCGCGGAAAAATAGACCGTGCCGCGCGCAGATTTTGTGATGGAATGAATTTCATCCGCCGCGCTGAGCAGCGCCAGTTCGATTTTTGCATGTTTTTCCCCGCCGGATGTGAGCAGCGCGTAGCGCTCGTCAAACCGCCCTGCGGCAAAGAGATACGCATTGGAAAGCGAAAAGCTGTCCGCGGCGATGGCGCCCGCGCCGAGGGCGAGCTGCTCTGCGGCGGCTTCGCGCACGCATTCCATGGCCTTGTAAAGCGCCTCCGGCGGCGATTTGAGCGCCTCAAAGTCCTCGCCTGCGGCGATTTCCTTCATCGCGCGGATCACGAGCGTCAGCGCCCGGTAAAGCCCGCCCTTGCGGCCCAGCTGCTTGCCCGCTTCGCGGCGAAGAGAGCGAAGCGTATCCAGCGAAACCTCGGCGGAATACGCATCGCGCACGCGCGGGGCGAGCTGATGCGCCTCGTCCACCAGCAGGCACGCACCGCCGGGGGATTGCAGCAGCCGGTCCATCGCCACCAGCGGATCAAATACATAATTGTAATCGCAGACAACCACGTCGGAGAGAACCGCGATTTCCAGCGAAAGCTCAAACGGACAGATGCCGTGCTTTTGTGCGAGCATGCAGATCTGCTCGCGGTCCAGCTTGTTAAGCGTCAGCGCTTCCTCAAGCGCGGCGGGCAGCCTGTCGTAAAAGCCCTTGGCCAGCGGGCAGACTTCCGGCCGGCAGTCGCGCATGGGGCGCGGGCAGATTTTGTCCTTGGCGGTGATTTCCGCCGCCATCATGTCTGCGCCGCTGTTTTGAAGCAGGGAAGCGGCGTCCATTGCGCTCCGCCTTCCCGTCGTGCGCGCGGCAAGGAATACGGCCTTCTGACATTTTCCTTCGCCGATGGCGCGAAGCGCCGGATAGAGCGCGGCCATGGTTTTGCCGATGCCCGTGGGAGCCTGTGCGAAGAGCCGCTTTCTCTCGCGCAGGGCGATGTATACGTTCGCGGCGAATTTGCGCTGTCCTTCGCGGTAACTGTCAAAGGGAAAGGGCAGCGCGGCGAGCGAGGCGTCGCGCACTGTGCGCCTTGAAAGTTTCTTTTCTTCCCAGGCGCAGGCAAGCGCGCAGAAGGAGTTGAATTCCTCGCAAAGCTCCTTCGAGGTTCTTGTTTCTTCATAAACGGCGAGCTCGCCGCCGCGAACATCGACATAGAGCACGCGAAGGCGCAGAGTTTCGAGCTTTTCCTGATTGGCAAGCATGTGGCCGTACATCGCCGCCTGTGCCCTGTGCGCGGGGATAAGCGTCTGTCCTTGCGCGCCCAGCTTGATTTCCTCGATGACAATGAGGCCGTCTTCATCCTCGAAGATGCCGTCTGCCCGTCCCGTGACATGCAAAAGAAGCGCTTCCCCCTCGTAGTCGGCGGAAAGCGCTGCCTCTTTGCGATAGTTTTTCTCAAGCGCGCTGCTCTGGCGTGCGCGATGGGCATAAGCGCCCTCCTGCATGCGCCGCGCGCTCATGGAGGCGGGCGAGAGGTCTTTCTCGTGCAGTGTCCATTCCACCACGGCGCGCACACTCATGCGGATGGTTTCTTTGCTCATGTGCGCCTCCTGCCGCGGCAAATCAGCGCGGCGAGCAGCAGCCAGCTGACGATAGAAATGCCGGAAGCAATCTTCCAGGCGATCGGCGAATCGAACCAGACGCGGATGTGCGCATCCTCGGTGTCGGAAATGCCATACAGGCGAATCAGATTATTGCTGCCTCGGGCCACGCGCAGGGAATAACCGTCCGCCTCAGCCTGATAGCCGGGATAATAGAGCAGCGGCAGTTCCAGGCTGGAAAAACTTTCGGGCGCATCGATGACAAAGGAGAGATTCGTGCCCTGCTTTTCGTAATCGGAGATGGAATACGCAGGCGCGTCCAGCGCGATGATCTCGCCGGGCACAAGCGCGCTCTTTTCCGTGCCTTCATAGGTGTATTCATATTGCTCGATGCGCGTGTCGCAGAAGTCTTCTTTTTCCAGCATCGGCACGTCCTGCACGAACGCCTGCATGCTGTATCCGGCAAAGACCATGCACAGCGCCGCGATCAGGCAAAGCGCCTGCGTGCGATGCTTCTCGCTTTTCATATAGCCCCACGCGGCTGCAAATGCCAGCGGCGCGCAGCCAACGCCCACCAGCCGCCAGGGATACTGAATCTGCTGGAAGAGGGCGGAATAGCGCCTGGGCAGATGGCAGGCCCATTCCCAGGGGAAAACCTGTGTGGAGAGCAGGAACAAAGCGCCGCCAAGCGTAAGCAGCAGGCCCGTCAGGCGATCCAAAGCATCCGTCTCTTTGCCCTGCATATACAGCCGCACAAGCAGCAGCGCACAGCCCAGCACAATCGCAAGGCCCGGCACCACGCCGACCGTGTAGGAGAAATCCAGCGCCTCATAGGGCAGATTTTCCGCCGCGCCGGGGAAGCCGATAAACAGCGCGCCCGCGCGCAGCACGTGGTCGTAGGCGGTCAGCGCAACGCTGGTGTTAATGCCCGCGTCCAGATAGTCAACAAAAGGAACGAGGAAGCACAGGCTGCACAGGATCGTTACAAGTGCGGCCTTCACACAGGCGAGGATGCGTCGGGGCTGGCGGATGAGGAATTTCATGCCAAGCAGCGCGGCAACGACGCACAGAATCGCGGCAAAGAGCGCGCTGAGCAGATGGCTGAGGAGAATGCCGGTCATGGAAAGCGCAAGCAGCGGCCACTTCTTCTCGTTGCGCGTGATGACCTCCACAAGCGCCCAGATGAGCAGCGGGAAGAAGATCATCGCCAGGCTCTCGCCCAGCGTCGCACGAACGTACATATTGGACAGGCGATAGCTGCACAGCGTATAGAGCATCGTCGCGCCCAGCGCGATGCGGCGGCTGTTCATCACAGCGCGCGCGGAGAAATAGCATACGGTTGCTGCAGCAAAGTGAATCAGCATTTCAAATACGCGTACGCTTGCGGTCAGCGACACGCCCAGATTGCGCAGGATCGCCGGGATATACAGGAAAACCTCGGGATAGAACTGGGAAGCGCCGTAGCCGTAGCCCAGCAGCGTGGAGGCATGGATACTCACCGGAAACTGCCCCGCGCGAAGGCCGGAGGCGATGCCCTCGATGCGATTGAGATGGAAGAAGAGGTCGTGGCCGCTGTAAATGCCCTTCCACAAAAGCGGCATGCAGGCAAACAGTGCCGTCATGATCACGACCAGCGCGTCGCGGCGGCGGAGCTTTCCCTCGCTTGTATGATCCCAGGAGAGGACGAGCAGAACGGTCAGCACGCAGCCCGCCAGCAGCGCATAAGCGGCCAGATCGCGGGAGAACACGCCGGCGCCTGCCTTATGCACGGTGATCTCGTCAATTTCAGCGTCCTCAGGCAGATCGCAGGCGAAGACCACCTGCTCGGCGGAATCGGTGAGAGAAAATGTAAAGGTAAGTGTCTTTTCGCCTGCGCCAAGACCGACATGACCGTCGAGGATGAACGGCTGCCTGAGCGCGCTCATGGTTTCAATCGCCAGATCGG
>CAZACE010000043.1:0-1745 GCA_964483255.1 uncultured Oscillospiraceae bacterium | reverse complement strand
GGCGCGACCGGAGCTTCAGGAGTCTTGGGCGCGACCGGGGTCTTCGGGGTCTGCGGTCTGGCGTATGGGCTTCTCTGCGCGTTCTTCACGTAAGAGGGAACCTCGCCGGAGGAAGCGCCCGGCGCTTTGGGCATGCGCTGCGCGTCCGCAATCACGGTGGAGGTCGGGGTCTTCGGCGGAATCTGAGAGGATGCGGCGCGCTGGCGCTGCATGTTCAGCTGAGCCTGGCGCATCTCGGTTTCCTCGTCTTCGTCTTCCTCGTCCTCTTCCTCTTCGCTCCTGCGGCGATAGACATACACGCCGTAGACAGCCGCGGCAATGACGATCAGCAGGCCGCCGATGACAAACGGCAGGATACCCATGCCGCCTTCTTCCTCAACCGGAGCCACGGTGGGCAGCGGCGCAGGGGTCGGCAGCGGGGTCGTACCGGTGTCATAGGTGACGCCATACTGCGCATACGCGCCGTCGGCGGAGGCAAATTCGACGATGTATTCGCCAGCCTGGGGCAGGGTTACGGTCATTTCAAACAGGCCGTTTGCATCGGAAACCGCCTGGCCGACCGTGCGCTTCACGGTGTTTTCTGCGATTGCCGTGGAGACGAGGTTCATGCCGATGCTCGAGGGCAGCGTGTCGGTGGTCTGATTGTTCATCTCCACCGTCGCGGTGACCGTGGTATAGGCCTTAGTCTTGCCGTAGACCGCAAAGCTCGCCTCGCTGGTCAGCGCCGGAACGTTGTTTACCGTGATTTCTCCGCTGGAGCGGATGAGCGCGGCGCTCTTTTCCGGCGGCTGCGGGGTTGGGGTGGCGTTCGGATCCGGGGTGGCCGTTGCGTAAAGCGGCATGCCCGAAATCACGTTGTTGGTCCAGCTGTTGTCCACAGGGATGAGATCCTGCAGCTGGGAGCCGTTGATCACGATGTCGGTGTTGTTGCTCTTGTTGGGGGTCGTGCTCACGCTTGAATTGGTCTGCTGAGCCTGCTCCAACTGCTCCTGGAAGTAATTCTCGAGCTCGGCGATGGTCAGCATCTGCGCCATGTCGCTGCGGATGTAGCCCTCGTTGCCCTCGTAGGTTACCTGATACCAGGTATAGGTGCCGTCGTATTCGCTGCCAAGGACGAGAAGCAGAGTGCCCAACGGCACGCGATCCAGCGATGTGCCGGAGGAAGACGGCGTGCGGCGCAGGTTTACCTTATCCTTGATGAGCTTGGCATAAGCGCTGGTGGAATCCGGTCCAATCGGTTCAGGGGTCACCAGGGGCATCGGGGTCGGCGTGGCGAGTTCGGCTTCCAGCTGGGCGAGGTAATCCGCTGTCTCCTGCTCGCCCATTGGGCGAACGAGGTCGGCACGGATGTAGCCCCACTGACCGCTGTGCTGCACGAGATACCAGGTCATGCCATCCGCGGTGATCTGGCTCTGGAAGAGGAAGACCACGGTCTCCTTGTCAAGGATCGTCTGCAGGTAGGCATTGGGATCCGGATTGCCGCGAAGCGGCGTGCCGTCATTGATCACGCGGGCATAGAGCTCCAGGCGCTGCGGAGCGGGGGTCGCGGTTGGCTCCGGCGTGGCGGTGGGCTCGATGGTCGGGGTCGGGGTGGCCTTGGCCGCTTCGATGGCGGCGAGGAAGTCTGCCTGCTCCTGCTCGCTCATCAGGCGGATGTTGCCGGATGGTACATAGCCCCACTCGTTTTCAAGGGTAATGAGGGTCCACATCTCGCCGGCGCTGTTCATCTCGCTGCGCTTGGCATA
>CAZACE010000042.1:658-9289 GCA_964483255.1 uncultured Oscillospiraceae bacterium | reverse complement strand
CCACCTCTTTTCTGCCATCCTTGACTTTTCGATAAAATCGCTTACAATAGAATGCATATATCCAACGCCAAAGCTTGAAATGAGGTTATCGCCCATGCGCCTGAATCGGATCATTTGCGTCTGTCTCTCCCTGCTGGTGCTTGTGCCCTGTCTGGCCAGTGCCGAGGAAGAGCCCATCCTTCGCGGCTATGACACCAAAACCCGCAGGTATCAGTATGCGGTATTCGGCGTCTATCCCTACGAAAAGGACGGCGCCGAGGCGCCCGTGCTCTGGCGCGTGCTCGGCCGCGGCGTCACCGCCGGGGACGACGTAATCGGCAAGGATACCTACGACCACATGGCCAAGAAATACGCCAACCGGGACGAGATCACCGAAGAAAACGACGACGTCTTCCTTCTGATGACGGAATACATCATCGACACCGTGCTCTATCATCCCGTGCGCGATGAAGCCGACGGCCCGGGCCTTGACTATGCCGATACGAACGTGCGCAATGTGCTTTGCACCGAGGTATTGAACCGCATGTTCACGGTCGAAGAGCAGGCAGCACTGATGGAAATGGACGGGCGCGGCCTTCTGTCTCTGCCATCCCGCCGCGGCGAATTGTTCCATCCGGATTACGGCTTTGTCGAGGAGGATTTCACCGTCCTCAAGCGCCGCAGCGCAACCGGCACGCCCTATGCCTTTGCCCAGGGTCTGCGCAATATCAACGGCAATTCCTGGTACTGGACAACCGACTGGCGTGCCCCCGGCCGCCGCTGGATCGTCGGCGACAACGGCCACATCTCCGTCTCCGGCCTGGATCGCGAGGGCGGCATTCGTCCGATCTGCTACGTGAAGACCGATATGATTCAAATCACAGGCGGCGACGGCACGAAAGAGAATCCGTTTATTTTCGAAGTTCAATAACGGGGAGACGCTTGGGAATACGATGGGCTTCCGCCCATACTTGCCTGAGAGATTTCATCCCTCAGACTCCCTTTTTCGCTTCGCGGCTACAGTTCGTTTCCATCTGAGTATAAGCAAGCCCCGCCGGAATCCGGCGGGGCTTGCTTCGTTCAATTATTCTTCCATCCGTGGTCGCCATGATAGATCATAAGCCGTGTCATGCCGCCGTCGATACAGATGTTTTCGCCGGTAATGAAGCCTGCCTTATCCGAGCAGAGAAAGAGCACCATCTGCGCGATATCGATCACATAGACGCTCGCGCCAAGCTTTTTAAACTCTTCGGCGATGCATTTTCCAATACCGTTTGCACCGCCACCTTGCCGCTGAACATGCATTTTCCTCCATACAACCTTATTTTACGCGGATGCGTGTCTTACCGTTGGTCAGGTAGACCTTCTCGGGATAGACATCCAGCGCGTTGAACTCGAAGAAGACCCCCTTCGCGCCGGCTTCGGTCATACCGCGCGCACCGTCCATCGCGCGATGGAGAATGTGTCCGTCCGCGTCGATAAGCACGGCATCTTTCGCCCAATTCTTGTTGACCTCTGCCGCGCTCCAGGTTCTGTCCACCTCGAACATGCCCGCCGCCTGCTTCTTGTCTTTTTGAATCTGCGCGGCAAGCGCATCCGGCTTGGGCTCCATCGCCACGCACAGATACAGATGGCTCGAGGCCTCGATCACGTGCACGCTCGCCGCAATGCTGTCGCCAAGGTCCGTGAGCGCGCGCATGCTGGTCGTCGTGTTCGACGGCGCACGCCTTGGCTCAGGCTTCTTCTCCGGCTCCTTGCCAAAGAGCTTTTCAAGCAATTGGGCTGCGCGAGTAATCATTCGTGAGTCCCCCTTTTTCGGGCGTCAGTATGATTCAGGATAGGTATCTGTACTATATTCTATACCATAAGACGCATGAATCCTGACTGTTTATCCAATTTCTGCCCAGTTTTGTAAAAAATACAATCACTATCCGGATGGCGTCGAAAAAAGCGCTGCAGCAGCAGCGCTCTTTTTGCTTGTTTGGAAATTACACACCCTTGCACATGCCGGCAAGCTCGTCATGAATCAGGCCATTGCTGGCAATCAGCGGCTGGCTCATGCCCGTCATGGTCGGTTTGCCGCCGGCAACAAGGCTCAGCTTTCCGCCCGCCTCGGTAACCATCAGCCAGCCCGCGGCATAATCCCACGGATACAGATACTGATACACCGTGCCGCTCAGCCTGCCGCAGGCCGTCAGGCACAGATCCAGCGCTGCGGAGCCCGTTAGGCGCAGGCCGCGGCCAACTCTCTGAATCTCATGCATCGCCTCAAAGAAACCCTTCTGGCGATCTCGCGTGGCCGGGCCGGCTTCCACGCCGATCAGAGAATCGGCGACGATCATGTCGCCGTTCACACGAATCGGCTTGCCATTGAGGAACGCGCCCTTGCCCTTTTCAGCCGTGAACATCTCTCCTGTGAACGGCTGATACACAGCCGCCAGCAGCGGCTCGCCATCCTCGCAGTACGCGCAGGAGATGACGCTCATGTTCATGCCGTACATCAGGTTCGTCGTGCCGTCGATGGGATCGATAACAAAGAGCTTGCCCGAGACGCCGCGCTTCTGCGCATCTTCCTCGCTGAGCACGCTGCTGCCCTCGATAAGCTCTGGCAGGCGCTGTGCGAGGAAGCCGCTCACGGCCAGATCGGCGTCGGTGACAAAGTCATTTGCCGCCTTCTCGTGCACACCGTTGTTCAGCGCCTTGCGCTTGGCCAGCACCCCCGCCTCATAGACGACCTTCGCCATCTTCTCCAGCGTGGTGTTTTCCGGCATCATGAAGAGTTCTTCGTCGAGCACCTCGACCACGCTGAAGCCCAGCTCGCGCAGCATCTTCGAATAATCGTGATCCAGATGCATGCAGTAGACGCTGGCGCGCTTTTCCTGCGGGAAAAGCGTTTCCAGCTTCTTATACCAGCAATGGCCGGCGGACTCGTGGCTGCTCGTATCCTGATAAATCCGGACGATGCGTCCGCTGAGATATCCTTCCAGCACGGCCTGCGGCACATCCGCCGCGTCGCCGCTGTAATAGATCGTCTCATCCGCACAGCTCAGCTCCAGGCCGTAGGCGCGCATATCCTTGGCATGCGCCACCTCGTGCGGCTTCATCTGCACAGGGCAATCCGCCGGGAGCGAGGGCATGTAGCGATAGAACGTGGGATCGATGCCCATGGTGGACAGCAGCGTGAGCACGGACCAGTTGGGATGGACGACATTCACCGTCAGACCCAGCACCATAGAAGAATAGGACATCAGCGAAGCGAGGGAGCCCGCGTGATCCGCATGCAGATGGGTGATCAGCGCATAGATATTCTTATACTTCTTCAGATCGAAAAGCCGGGTGACACGCTCAAAAGCCGCCTCGCCGAAGTCGAGGAAGTACAGATCCTCCCCCATCTCAAAGAATGCATTTGTATTGCCGAAAACCGGGTAGAACGCTGCGCCCCTGCCCAGAAATTTGAGATCGAACATGGCTTTCTCCTTTTTATTCATCAGTCAAAAATACCGGCGACGTTCACAGGCGACAATCGCCTCAAACGCCGCCGGCAGCATATTGGATTAATGAGATTTCAAAGCAACGTCCTCGTCCGCTGAGCAGCAAAACACATCATACTTCGTCGGAAGAAGCGCCGCCAGACGTTATTCCTTGACGCCCGCGCTGACGAAGCTGTTCATGAACTGCTTCTGCATGATGAAGAACGCGAGCAGCAGCGGCGCGATGATGATCAGCGTCGCGGCGCAGACGTTCGCCCACTGCATGTCCGCTTCCTTGGACTTGGCGAAAATCGCCAGACCGACGGTCAGCGTGCGGTTCGTGGGAGACTTGGTCACGATCAGCGGCCAGAGGTAGTTATTCCAGTGATAGCTGACGGAAATGACCGCGAAGGACATGTACGCCGGCTTTGCGCAGGGCATGTAAACCTGCCAGATCGTCTGCCAGAGATTCGCGCCGTCGATACGGGCGGCCTCGCCAAAGGCCTTCGGCACGGTCTTGAAGTGCTGGCGCAGCAGGAAGATAGCCATCGCGCTGCCCAGGAACGGGAACATGACGCCCAGCTTGGAGTCAATCAGGCCCAGCTCAGACAGGGTCATGAAGTTGGGGATGATCAGAACGTCGTTGGGAATGATGATCTGCATGAAGATGATCGCGAACACCAGCGCCTGCCCCGGGAAGGAATAAAACGCCATCGCGTAGCCCGCCAGGGTCGAGGTGAAGAACTGGATACAGAAGGTAACGATAACCAGCGTCAGGGTATTGAGATAATACTGACCAAACGGAATCGCATTCCAGACGTACTTGACGTTCTCAAACGTAAAGGGCGTCGAGGGCAGCAGCGTCATGTGGAAGGAGGTTTCCGTCAGCGCGGTGCCGATCAGCCAGACCAGCGGGATCAGCCAGATCACGCCCAGGCAGACGGAAAGCACAGTAACCAGGAGGGAAAGGATGTCTTTTGCGGTATACGTCTTTTTCATCGTCATTCTCCTCCTTTCTTACGCGTAGTGAACCTTGCGGTCCTCGCTGAAGAAGCGCGGCAGAGACACGATCAGCAGCAGAACGAGCATGATCGTCGTCAGCGCAGAGGAGACGCCGTAGTTCATATTGGTGAAACCCTGCTGATAGATGTAATACAGCAGCAGTGTGCTCGCATTGTTGGGCGCGCCTTCCGTCATGATGATGACGTGGTCGGCGAGCTTGAAGCAGTTGGTGAAAGCGACGGTGGAAACGAACAGCGTGGTCGGCGCCAGCAGCGGCAGCGTGATATGGCGGAAGGTCTTCCAGCCGGTCGCGCCGTCGATGGAGGCGGCCTCCAGCACGTCCGCATTGATGCTCTGCAGGCCGGAGAGGAAGAAGACCATCAGATAGCCTGCCTCGCGCCATACATACATCACGGCCATCGCCGGAAGGACCTTGTCCTTATCGGAAAGAACGTTCATCGCCTGACCGCCCATACGGACGAGCATCTGATCGAACAGGCCGTTGCCCGCCATATAGATAAACATCCAGATGCTGGCGATCGCGATCATCGGCATGACGGACGGATAGAAGAACGCCGTACGGATGAAGCCGATGTGATGACCCTGGCGGTTAACCAGCATCGCCAGGCCCAGGCCCAGCACCATGGACGGAATGACCGTCATCAGGGCGAAGCTGGCGGTATTGCGCATGACCTTCCAGAATGTATTGTTTCCGGCCAGGCGCTGGAAATTGGAGAACCAGATCCACTCAGGCGCTTCCATACCCATGCGGTACTTGGTCATGCTCAGATAGACGCTGCGGAAAACCGGATATACGGTAAAGATCAGCATGACGATCAGAGCGGGCGCCAGGAGCATCCAGGCGGTGGCGATTTCTTTGCGTCTTCTCTGCACGGCAGTAGTCGTACGCGCCATTGAAGTGTCATCCTCTCTACATGGAATTTGCGATTGCTTTTGCGGGATAAAAACAGGAAAGGCAGGGCCACGGACTCAGCCCGTGGCCCTGCGGGCTGCTTACTTACAGGCCTAAGGCCTGATCAAAGCTTACTGATAGTCGAACAGGAGGTCGTCGCCCTGCGCCTGCGCCTGCTGGAGAGCTTCCTCAGCAGTCATTTCGCCGATGACGGCAGCCTGAATGTTGTCGTTCAGGATGCGCCACATTTCGGCGGCGTTGTAGGTGGTCAGCTCCGGCTGCGCATACTGCAGCTGCTCATAGGCAACCAGGGCCTGCGGGAAGGAAGCATAGTACTCCTTGAGGACCGGGGTCTCGTAGCAGCTGTTGCGGGTAGCAACATAGCCGGTGTCGATGGACCACTGCGCGGCGTTCTCGGTGGAGCACATGAACTTGATGTACTTCCAGGCAGCCTGCTGGCGCTCTTCGGAGATGCCGTTGGTGATGTAGAAGTTGCCGCCGCCGGTCGGGGCGCCCCACTGCTTGCCAGCCGGGAGGAACGCAACGCCGAAGTCGAAGGTAGCGTTATTCTTGATGTTGGTCAGGTTGCCGGTGGTGTGGTAGATCATCGCGACCTCGCCAGCCAGGAACTGGGTCGGCATGTCGGTCCACTGCACGATGCCCGGGTTCATGACCTGGTACTTGTTCTGCAGGTCAAGCCAGAGCTGGAGAGCTTCGACGTTCTCGGGGGTATCGAAGTAAACTTCCTTGCCGTCGGCGCTCATCAGGCCAACGCCGTTGGTGCAGTTCTGCAGGGAGAAGCCGGTGAAGGCCCACTGCGCGGAACCGGAGTTGAGCGCGATGGCAACGCCCTTGCGCTTGTCGTTGGTCAGCTTCTGGGCATACTCAACGAGCTCGGTCCAGTTGGTCGGCGGAGCTTCCGGATCCAGACCAACTTCCTTGAAGGCGTCCTTGTTGTAGAACATAACCATCGTGGAGCGCTGGAACGGGATGGAGTAGGTCTTGCCCTCGACGTAAGAGTCGAGCATGAAGCCATCGATGAAGTCATCGACGAAGGCCTGGCCTTCCGGATCGGCGGCAATCAGGTCATCCAGCGGCATGGCCATCTTCGTGTCGGCCATGGTGAAGCGCTGGGTCGCCAGGGACACGAACAGATCCGGCGGGTTGCCGCCCTGGATCGCGGTCTGGATGGCGGTGACGGTGTCATCGTAGTTGCCGGTGTAAACAGCGGAAACCTTGATGTCCGGGTTCTGGGTGTTGAACTCATTGGTCATGTTGTCAATGAGCTGAGCAGCGGAACCGCCGACGTTCACCGGGAAATACATGGTGAGCTCGAGCGGCTCGGCAACGGCGCACAGCGCCGTCAGGCACAGGACGAGAGCCAGCGCCAGGGTAAGAAGCTTCTTCATAAGAGGGCCTCCTTGTCAAATTTTACTAACAAAATGATATCATAGATGCCGAATACAGTCAATTCGCGAATGTTAAAAAAGAAGCAGGAATACCTTATGTATTTATTAAACTTTCCAGACACATATACAGCTATGGTTACAATCTGCTGCCCGATATGCAAAAAGGAGACTGCATTTTGCAATCCCCTTTTGAAATACTCGTTCATCAGATCCAGAGCATCGGATCGGTGCCATTCAGCTTGGCCAGCGCCTCCATGAGGAAGTAATCGCCGTAGGTGATGTTATTGTGCCGGCCAGCGCCGTCGTCGTGATAGCTGGCCGTGCAGCGGGTCAGGATGCCGCAGACACCGTCCGTAAAGTCGCAGCATGTATCGATCATGGCGTCCAGCATGCGCTCGGCAGCAGCCTTATAGGCTTCGCAGCCCGTGATCTTCGCCAGTTCGATCAGGCCGCAGGCTGCGATCGCGCCAGCCATGTTATCCACGCGCTCCTCCCCCGTCGGCTGGCAGAAGTCGGAATCCGTAAGACCATCCTCGCGGATATGCGCGATGAAGTAATCTGCGATGCGGCGGGCCGTCGCCAGATAGCGCTCATCCTTGGCATTCATATACGCCAGCGTAAAGCCGTACAGGCCCCACGCCTGACCGCGAGACCAGCTCGAGCCCAGGCAGTAGCCCTGACCAGCGACCTCGCCCACGCGCGCCCCCGTTTCGGGATCGAATTCCACGATATGCGCCACAGAGCCGTTCTCGCGGATGAACTCGCGCATGGTCATATCCGCATGGAGCACGGCCACCTTGGCAAAGCGCGGATCCTCCGTCATGCGGCTGGCACGCCAGAGCAGCGACAGGTTCATCATGCAGTCGATGATGGCATAGCCCATCTTATGCTTCTCGTTCCAGGCGCGGATATAGCCCACAGGGTTGTAGCGGCCCATGAGCAGGTTTGCCGCATGCAGCGTATCCAGCGCCGCCTGATCATCGCCCACAAGCTTATCGTGCGCGCCGCTGGAGAGCAGATACATAAATCCCACGTCATGATTGAGATAGCGGAAAGCACGAAGCTCCGCCGTGAGCAGATCCTGCACGCGCAGCGCCTCGGTTTTGAATTGCTCGTCCCCCGTCGCGCTGTACAGCTGCCACATCAGCCCCGGCCAGAAGCCGCCCGTCCACCAGCTGTTTCCGTCATAGGGCGATGTGATCCATTTTCCACCCGCGCTCTTATAGGGAATGATCCCCTCCTGAGCCGCCAGCTTCGCGCTGCGGCGAAATTTATCGGCGATCCTTTCGGCAATCGCCGCCGGATTGTTGCGCATCATATTGTCCTCCTTCGCGGCTCGGCTGTCAGCCGTCCGCTTTCTGGATGATGATCGTTTCTACATGCGTATCTTTTGCCTGCGCGCTGAGCATCAGGCGCCAGATGCTTCCCGGGAAACACCTGGCCATGCGCACATCGTCTACCGGAATCTCCTCGGCATGCGCGCGCAGCGCCGGATCAAACGTCATCCTGACGCCCCCGGCCGTCACACAGCCCGGACGGATATCCGGCTGATGGCGCATCATGAATACCCAGTCGACTTCCCGCGCGCACTCAAGCGCAATACTGTCTCGCAGCATGAGCGCATTGTCCGTCAGAGCCAATTCTCTTCGGCAGCGCTTGATTCCCGCCGCCTCTCCGTATGCCCCGGCGATATCCAGCGCAAGGCCATCCGGCAGATATGTGACATCCGCCGCGCAATATGCAGCGCCCGGCAGCTGCTCATGTCCGCCGATGATGGGCAGGTTATGATAGCTTGAGCGAGTATTGAAAAGCGTATAACGCTCCTCGGTAAACGTCTTGGCGGTGTAGGTCATATTGC
>CAZACE010000042.1:0-648 GCA_964483255.1 uncultured Oscillospiraceae bacterium | reverse complement strand
AGAGCATGAACGAGCCGACGTCGTTGTGATTATGGCTCTCGCCGTTATGCCCGCCCTTGGCGCACAGGATCATGCTGCCGCGCTCATACACGCGCAGCTGCAGATCGGGCAACCAGACGTCGCGCTCCGCCTTTTCCTTCGCCGCGATCTCCTTTGCAGGATGGAACAGGCGCATGAGCAGGCGCGAGAAATGCGGAATATCCGCGATCTGCTGGGAGGGCATGCCGCGCAGCTCCATGCCCATTGCAGCAAGCGCAGCGTCGCCGAGCTTTTCGCCCGCCAGCTGCAGCCGCTCGCCGCACAGGAAGGGCTTTGCGTCACAGTCGGCGAAATTGACGAACCAGCCGTTTTCAAGTCTGGTTTTCAGCGGGAAATTCAGGATATTGCGGATCTTCTCCTCCTGCCAGAATGTCATCTGCCCGTCGGTTGCGCATTCGAGCAGCTCCAGGCAGTCCAGCAGCGCGCCGCCGGCCATGTTGTAATAAGCCGTGCCCTCGTCGCAGCCGCCGTCTGCCGGCAGAATATCCAGCCAGCGATCGAGCATCCGGCAGGCGCGATCCGCCATCTGCGCAAAGCGCAGCGGATCATGCCACGTGAGCGAAGCAGTGATGAGGATATTGGAGATGATCCACGGCGTCCAGTTGCAAA
>CAZACE010000041.1:2729-9327 GCA_964483255.1 uncultured Oscillospiraceae bacterium | reverse complement strand
TCCATCGGTCAGGGCAATATGTTCCTGTGCCTGATCTGCTCGATGATCGTCTGCATCATCCTGGGCATGGGCCTGCCGACCACGGCGGCTTACGTTCTGGGCGCGGCCGTTCTGGCTCCGCCGCTGATCACGCTGGGCCTCTCTCCGCTGGTTGCGCATCTGTTCGTCATGTATTATGCCTGCCTGTCTGCGATCACCCCGCCCGTGTGCGTGGCGGTCTTCATGGCTTCCGGTCTGGCGAAGGCCAACTGGTTCAAGGTCGGCGTCATATCCTGTATGATCGCTCTGCCGGCGTTCATCATTCCGTTCACCTTCTGCTACAATCCGGCGCTGCTGCTGCAGGGCAATGCGCTTGAGATCATTGTCGGCGTTGTGTCGGCGGCGATCGGCGTGTGCTTCATCGATATGTGCATCGTCGGCTATCTGCGTGCGCCGATGGGTTGGACGCTGCGTCTGATTCTGCTTGCGGGCGGCGTGATGATGGTTATCCCCAGCTATCTCTGGAGCGCGATTGGCCTGGTTGTGGGCGGCGCTGCGTTCCTCATCGCCTGGCAAAAGAGAGCCGCTGCTGAAACGAGGTGACGCCTATCAAACGTTCGGCTTTTTCCAAAGAGGGAAAGTGGTTCAGAGGAAACATTCACTCGCATACCACCGTTTCCGACGGCACCGTCTCGCCGGAGAAGCAGGCGGAGGATTATCGTGCGCAGGGCTATGACTTTCTCGCGCTGACGGATCACAACGTGATGCCGACCCACGCCGAGCTTTGCCGTGAGGATTTCCTGATGCTGCCCGGCTGGGAGCGCGATATTCCCTACGGAACGACAAAATGCATCCATCTGGTCGGCCTGTTTCCGGAAGATACCCCGGAGGATGCGTTTGTTCGCCGCGAGCGGGGAAATCCCGAGACGATGAGCATGCAGGATCTCGTGGATGAAATGAAAAACGCGGGACAGTTTGTCGTGCTGGCGCATCCGGTCTGGTCCAGAATGGAGCCGGAAGAGGTTCGTGCGCTTCAGGGTATTGACGCCATCGAGGTCTTCAATACCGGCACGGAGCGTCTGTGCCATGCAGGCCATGCCGAGGTTTACTGGGATATGCTGCTGCGCGAGGGCAGGCGCGTGCTGGCCATTGCCTGCGATGATACGCATGGAAAGACCGCAAAGTCTGATCGCTTTGCAGGCTGGGTGATGGTCAATGCGCCGAAGCTGGAGCGCGGGGCAATCCTGGAGGCGCTGCGCTCGGGCAATTATTACGCGACCATGGGTCCGGAAATCCACGATGTGACGATCGAGGATGGTATGGTTCATGTGGCGTGTTCTCCCTGCGGCGAGGTGCATGTGATTACCTATCCGCCGCGCGGCAAGGCGCATTATGCGCAGGATTGCCCGCTGACACAGATCGATTATCCGCTCAAGGGCGGCGAGCGATATGTCCGCGTGGAGTGCATCGACGAGCAGGGGCGCACGGCATGGAGCAATCCGATTTATCTGGAGGACTAAGGAGAAAGCACCTTCTCCGATATGCTGAATAGGAAAAAGAACCGGTACGCGGCGTATCGGTTCTTTTTTCTTGAGGACAATGGAAAGATCACGGTAAAAACCGGGGAATCGCTTGTATTCTCCATGATTAAACAGTATAATGAATTGAATAAAAATACAATGGGCGAAATCGGAGAATAAGCTATGAATAAAGGAAAAAAGGGACTTCCTGTCCCGCATGTGTATGTGATTCTGCTCAGTCTCATATTGATTTGCAGCCTCATGAGCTACATTGTGCCTGCAGGCCAGTATGACATGATGAATGTGAACGGCCGCGAGGTCGTCGATGCAGCGACGTATCACCGCGTCGAATCCACGCCTGTGACGCTCATGCAGATGCTCTCCGCTGTGCCGCGCGGCATGACGCAGAGCGCGCAGATCATCTTCTTCATCTTTATTGTTGGCGGTGCGTTTGCGATTCTGGAAAAGACCGGTGCGATTGAGGCGGGCATTGGCAAGGTATGCCAGCTGCTGGGCGGCAGAACGCTGCTGCTGCTGCCGGTGATCGTATTGCTGTTCTCCATGGGCGGCGCTGTGTTCGGCATGTCCGAGGAGACGATCCCGTTCATCCCGATTTTTGTCTCCCTGTGCATTGCCATGGGCTATGATTCCATCACGGGCACGGCAATCGTCTTCTGCGGCGCGGCAGCGGGCTATGCCGGCGCGTTCATGAATCCGTTCACCCTGCAGGTGGCGCAGGGCATTGCAGGCCTGCCGATTCTCTCGGGCTTTGGCTATCGCATTGTAATGTATATCGCGTATCTGGTGCTGTCCAGCGGCTTTATCATGTGGTATGCCAGTCGGATCAAGAAGAATCCGGAAAAGTCACCGATGTATTATGAGGATCAGGCCAGAGACGATATCATCGATCTGGATAACCTCAAGCCCTTCGGCGGCAGGGAAAAGGCGATCCTTGCCGTGTTTGCCGGTGCAATTGTGCTGCTGGTCTACGGCGTCATCAGCTGGGGCTGGTATATGGACGAGATCTCTGCGCTGTTCATCGGTATGGCGCTTCTCATTGCCGTCATCGCCCGCATGACGCCCAATGCGTTCGCTGTAACCTTCGGTGAAGGCATGGCGGGTATCGCCTCCGGTGCGCTGGTGATCGGTTTCGCCCGCGGTCTGCTCGTGGTGATGACCGACGGCAATATTCTGCATACGATTCTGCATGCAGTGGCCGGCGCGCTGGAGAATCTTCCGTCTCTGGTGTCCGCGCTGGGGATGTATGTTTTCCAGTGTCTGCTCAACTTCCTGGTGCCTTCCGGCTCCGGTCAGGCTGCTGTGTCCATTCCGATTATGGCGCCGCTGGGCGATCTTGTCGGCGTGACCCGCCAGACCACCTGTATCGCCTTCCAGCTCGGCGATGCAATTTCCAATATCTTCACACCGACCTCCGGCTTCTTCATGGCCGGTCTGGCGCTGGCGAAGATTCCGTGGACGAAGTGGGCAAAGTGGATTCTTCCGCTGATTGGTATGCAGTATGCGCTGGGCGGCGTATTCGTCGTCATCGCGCATCTGATTGGCCTGGGCCCGTTTTAAGGGAGATGCTGGGCTGCTGCCCAGACCTGCTCGGGGACAACGTCCCCGAACCCCTTCTTCGCTTCGCGCCTGCATTAAGCTGCTGCAAAGCGGAGAAGGGAGTCTGAGGGACGATATCCCTCAGTCGGGTTTTAGGGCTGCCGCCCTAACGTCCCTTGTTCTTCCGTAGTTTGCTAGGAGATGGTATTTATGAAGATCTATCGCATTTTTGTCGTCAATCCGGGTTCGACCTCGACGAAGTATTCTTTGTTTGAAAACGAGCGCTGTGTGTTTACCGAAGATACGTTTCATGACTCGTCTGTTTTGCTGACCTTTCCGACGATCAACGATCAGCTGGATTTCCGCCTCAATGTCGTTGAGGAATACCTTGCTGCGCATGGAATCGATCTGCACGGCGTGGACGTTATCGTTGGCCGCGGCGGCTCGAGCTATTCCGTGCTTGGCGGTGTGTATCGCATCGATGATGCGCTGATCCGCGACACACGCGCATGCAAGGGCGGCCTGTATCATGCTTCGATGCTCGGCGTGCAGATGGCCAAGGCGCTCCAGCAGAAGTACGGCGGGCTCATGCTGATGATGGACCCAACCGTGGTCGATGAATTCTGCGATCTGGCGCGAATCACCGGTGTGCGCGGCGTATATCGCCGGGCGGCGACGCATGCGCTCAATCTCAAGGAGACCTGCCGCCGCCATGCGCGCGCAATCGGCAGGCGCTATGACGAGTGCAGTTTCATTGCCTGCCATATCGACGGTGGCATTTCCGTCACCGCGCATAAAAACGGACGTATGATCGATGCGATCGATGCCAGCGGCGGCGAGGGGCCGTTTACGCCTACGCGCATGGGCAATATGGCCATCACGGATGTGATTGGTGCGCTTGGCGATTATACGAAGCAGGATCTCAAGGCACTGTGCTCGCAGGCTGGCGGCCTTACCAGCCACTTTGGAACGTCCAATTCCGACGTTGTCCACGGCATGATGGAGCAGGGCGACCCACGCGCAACGCGTGTCTGGCAGGCGATGATCTATCAGGTCTGCAAATCCATCGGTTCCATGGCCGCTGTGCTGGAGGGCAAGGTGGACGGCATCGTGCTCACCGGCGGCCTGCTGCGGTTTGACGATGTGCTTGCCGATATTCGCCGCCGCTGCGAATGGATCGCGCCGGTTTCGTCCTATCCGGGTGAATTCGAGCAGGAGGCCATGGCGGCAGGAGCGATGCGCGTGCTCACCGGCGAGGAAGAAGCGCTCACCTATCCGGGCAGGCCTGTCTGGAGCGGCTTCGCAGACGAGGAGTAACGATGGGAACGATAGGGCTACCGCCCTATAACCCGTCTGGGGATGCAATCCCCAGACCCCTTCTTCGCTTCGCGCTTGCTTAAAACTGCCGCGAAGCGAGCATGGGGTCAAGGGGCGAAGTCCCTTGGCGGGGTTCGGGGCAGCCGCCCGACGTAACCCAGACGTATAAAGCAAACCCTCTGCGCTTTGCAGAGGGTTTTGTGTTATTTGAGTTTTTCTACGGTCCAGACCTTGCCGTCCGTCGCCAGGCGGAGAATCTGGTTGGCAGTCATCAGGTAGGGAATCTTGTGTTCCTTCAGCTGCTTGATGCCCTCGGTCTGGCTGTCGCCGCAGGTGCAGATGACCAGCTCCGGGTTTGCCTGCGCGAGGAAGCTCTCCTGCATGCGGTCATAACCGTGATGCGGGTACTTGAGAATGTCACAGTTCAGGTCGAGGCCTTCAGCGTTTTCGCCAAGAATCTTCTGCGTATGGGACTGGATATCACCGGTGAAGAAGATGCGGCGCTCGCCATACTGAATCATCAGCATGACGGATTTGTTGTTCACGCGCGGCAGGTGCTCGTCTGTGCGCTGATAGACGGTGATGCTGACATCGCCGAATTCGATTGTCTCGCCATGGCTCACGCGGCGCAGGGGAATGCCCATCGCGTGCAGATCCTCATAGACCTGAAAGCGCACCTCGTCGCCGGAATCATGATCCTCCGGGAAACCCAGAAGGAATTCGCCGGCAGGGATGTCCTTGAGCACGCGGTTAAAGCCGCCGATGTGGTCCGCATCCGGGTGGGAATTGAGCGCGTAGGTGAGCTCAGTGACGCCGAGCTTGTCCAGCAGGGCTTTGGTCTGCTTCCACTGGTTGCCGGCGCAGTCGATGAGCATGGTGTGTTCGCCGTAGCGAACCAGCGCTGCATCGCAGCCAAAGATCTGGGGAAAGTAGACTTCCAGGAGCTTCGCGTCCTGCGCGAAGGAAAAATCGGCGTGATCACCGCGTGTCTTATTGAGGATGATCTCATCGGCGCATGCGCCCGCGCTGAAAAGGGCAAGCAGCACGAGGCACAGGGAGAGAATTCGCTTCATAGGTATTCTCCTTCGTCGTGGGTGAATGATGCTTTAAGCATTATACGGTGGATTGTCTTTCTGGTCAATGGATTTAAAGAGGGAAACATTTGTTTTTTATGGAAATACTCTTCGCTTTGGGCAAGGATACTGCCGGAATCAGGGGGGAATATGATGAATAAAGAACGTGATTTGGAGATACCGACCCTTTGCGACAACTATCAACAGGCGGCGCTGAGAAGAGAGCGTCTGTATGCGCTGCTGGATATGCTGGAAACGCAGACGCTTTCCCAGGAGGAGAAGGAGCGCATATGTGCGAAGGCGCAGCGCCAGATTGATGAGCTCAAGCAGGAACGCGAGCAGATGATCCTGTACATGGCGCAGGAGTCGATCTTTGTCGATGAGGCGCAGACGCGCCTTCAAGAGATCATGCGCGTGACGAAGGCAAAAAAGCGTGTGATGCCTCCCGCGCCGACCAATGCGCAGATTGATGCGGCGGAAAGACATCTGCGCCATTTTTCGCAGGGAAAGTCGTTTTATAAGCTCTTCTGGGTATTCTTCATCGGCTGTTTTGCCGGTGTAATGGTGGAAAGACTTTGGGCGCTGATTCGCTTTGGTACGCTTGAGCCGCGCGTAGGATTGATCTATGGACCGTTTAATCTGGTCTATGGCATCGGCGCGTGGGCGCTGACGGCCGCACTGTATCCGTTTCGCAATCGCTCCCGCAAGTTTTCGTTTCTGGGCGGCATGCTGATTGGCAGCGTGGTTGAATACGGCTGCTCGCTGTTTCAGGAGCTGGCGTTCGGCTCGGTTTCCTGGGATTATTCAAATCGCCCGTTTAATCTCAATGGCCGCATTTGCCTGCTCTATTCGATTTACTGGGGCGTGCTTGGCGTTATTTGGATCAAGGAACTCTATCCGCGCATAGCGCAGCTGATCCTCAGAATTCCCAATCGTATTGGTAAACCGCTGACGCTCGCGCTGTGCGCGTTTATGGTGTTCAATACGGTGATGACAGGCATAAGCGTATTTCGATGGACGCAGCGGCGTGCGGGAAAGGATGCGGCCAACCGGATTGAAGCGTATTTTGATTTGCATTATCCAGACGAACGCATGCAGGAGATTTTCTCCAACTTGGAATTTGTAGATTAGTCTTTTCGGGAAAAAGGCATT
>CAZACE010000041.1:0-2629 GCA_964483255.1 uncultured Oscillospiraceae bacterium | reverse complement strand
TTTGACGATAATCCTGTTTGCTGCGCTGCTTCTATTTGCCTGCACGGTATCTGCGGATGGCGGAAGAGACTGGCTTTACAGCAGGCTCAACGGCTATGTGAATGTGGACGGCCTTGGAGGCGTAACGACGGCAGATGCGCATCGGGTGACGGTGATTTCCAAGAATGCCAGCGTCTGCTTCTTATGAAGGAATGAAATGCATTTGACAGATTTTCCCAATGAAGTCTCTTGATTCTTGGTGGATTTAAAATTTTTCCCGATGGAAGATGCTTTCTTTGCTTGTATCCGCCGGGAATTTATTCTATAATAGTATCTGTATATTTGTGTATTCACGGATGATATCCGACGATATCCGCCATGTGCGGCTATGTAGGAGGCTTCATGTATAAATTGCTTCTGGTTTCCGACAAGGAAGACATCCGTCGGCTCTATGCCGGCTTTTCCGAGTGGGAGAATCTGGGGTTTGAACGGCCGGCTGTAGCAGCCAATGCGCAGGAAGGCATCGCGCTGCTCAAAAGCAGGCGCTTTGATGCAGTATCGTCTCTGCTCTCTGTGAGCGAGGGTAAGCAGTTCTTCCAGTATCTTTCCCGCAGGCCGGAGATGCTGGGCATGGAAACCGCGCGCGACGAAGTCCGCCTGCGCAAGGAGATTTCCAGTGCCAGGCGTACGCTCTCTTCGAAGGATGCAGCCCGCCAGATGAAGCAGGTGGATGATTTCACCCGTGCGCTGCAGGGCGAGTTCTATTGCGATCTGCTGCGTGGCGCCCCCTATAATGCCGATCATATCGACGAGCGTATGCACTCGCTCAAGATGCAGATGACTGCGGCGGATCGTCCGGCGGCGTTGGCTTCCTTCCGGCTGCCTCAGGGCGATTATTTTCTGGCAGAGGTTTGGCGTTATGGCCGCGAGCGCCTGGAAAATGCGCTCAAGAATATCTTTGAAAATGGCGACGAGCGTATGCATTTCGTGCTGCTGATCATCAATCCGCATCACATGCGTTTGCTTGGCCTGCCGTGTGAGGAGATGACGCGCGAGGAGGTGGCCGCGCAGATGGCGACCCATCTGGAGCGGTGTCGTGCCAGTCTGGAAGCCTACTTTGAACTCATGCTGGATATCAAGCGCATCGTCAGCTACGACGATCTCTACGCGCTTGGCCGTGAAAACGCGCTGCGTACTGCCCATTGATATCATATTCAGTCCGGACCCGCTTGACGGGTTCGGGCTTTTTTTGCTTTCTGGCGCATAGGCTGATGTCAAGAAGAGTATTGAGTGTTTGAGAAGGAGCGGCCATAGATGGGCAAACTGATCAGGCGGGTATCGCTTTTGAGCGAACTGCCGGAAGATGCGCTTTTTTCTGGCGCACGGGTGACGATGATGGGACAAAGCGCCTTGCTTGTGGAAGGGCAGCGCGGCGTGGTGGAATTGGGCGATGCATGCATCCGTCTGCGTACGGCGCATGGCGTCCTGAGCATTTGCGGGGAGAGGCTCAGTCTTCAGGAGCTTTCTGCTGACGCAGCAATGATCCGGGGAGAACGCATTATATCGGCGGGCTATGCCTGAGAGGGGGCGCGTGTGTGTTTGTGACGGTTTACATCGAGGGAATCAACCTGGAAAAGCTGCTGCGTGCGGCTTCGCAAACGGGCTTGCTGATTCGCTCGGCCTCACGAAAAGGGATGCGCGCCATGCGCCTGCGGGTTCGTGCGGATCAGATTGGGCAGCTTGAGGAAATCTGCTCGCGCAGCGGATGGACATGTACGATCGTCAGCGAGGGAATCCTTGTGCGCATGTGCCGCTTTTTCCGAGCGAGACCTGCGTTTGTACCGGCGATGGCGCTTTCCGTTGCGCTTGTCTGGCTCTCTTCGCAGATGATCCTGCGTATTCACATTGAGGGCGCGCAGGAAAGTGAGGCGGAGGTCAGGCGCGTGCTTGCCGGGGAGGATGTGCGAATCGGACGGCTTAAGAAAGCGCTTTCGCTGGACGATCTGCGCGCTGTGCTCGCGCATCGGCTGCCGGGGCTTGCGTATGCCGGAGCATATTATACAGGCAGCACGCTGGTGATTGACTGCCAGCCGGCCGTTGAGGGAGAGCGCCTGCGCATTGCGGGCAGCGGACTTGATATCGTCGCGGCAAGAAGCGGAATCATCAGCAAAATCTGGGTTTCAAGCGGTACGCCGCTGGTAGAGCCGGGACAGGCCGTGCATAAGGGGCAGGTGCTCATCGCAGGATTTGAGCGCAGGGAGAAGGGGAGTGAGACGCCTGTCACGGCGCAGGGACAGGTGTTTGCCCGCGTGTATCTGAGCGGCGAAGCGAAAGCGAGCCTTGTGGAAACGCGCAGCGTAGAAACCGGACAGATGCGCACGCGCGTAACGCTGGCAACGCCGTGGTACAGGCGCGTTTTGCGCGATTGCGAGCCGTTTGCAAGCCAGAATGTGAGCCGCGAGATTCAGCGGGTGGTTGGTCTGTATCTGCCGCTGTGGCGTGAGATACAAACCTATGCGCAGCTTGAAGTTTTCAGTCAGGCGCGAAACCAGAGTGATGCGGCATCCATGGCGCAGGGCGCAGCAGAAAAAATCGCGAAAGAACAGTGTCCGCCGGGCGCGTTGATTCTTGACAAATGGGTAAATTATAG
>CAZACE010000040.1:0-9444 GCA_964483255.1 uncultured Oscillospiraceae bacterium | reverse complement strand
AAGGATGCGGCTCGTCGTCTGGCGACCTACAAGAAGATGGCGCAGTAATTGCCCATCTGCTGGTAGCGTAAATCCATAAAACAGCGCCCCATTCCGGGTTCTCCGGAGTGGGGCGTTTCTTTTCTTTTTGAGACAAAAGATCCTCTTTCCCGCAGAACGCAATAGAATTATTACCTGATTATGAACGAACAGCAAAAAAAGCTTGCATCGAAGCGTCTCACACTTTATAATTAATGTAACATATAGTCGGGATGAGGAGGAGCATGTGATGGCAAGAAGACGTGAAACCCCGGAGGAGCTGGGACAGACGAAGAGGGTCAGCCCCTACCAGCAGATATCGGATGAATACGACGATGCCAATGTGCAGCAGGAATACGCCGATGTATACGATGAGGAATACGAAGGCGAATATGAATATGAGTATGAACAGGAGGAAGAGGAAGAAACTCGGGGGAGGAGCTTTTTCTCTACACTTCCTGGCAGGATAGCGCTGGCTGTGCTCGTGCTGCTCTTTGCTGCGCTTGTTGTGTTGCTTGCGATGCGTTTTTTGGGCAAAAAGGATGAAGCCAAGACGCTGCCTCAGACACAGCAGAGCACATCTGCGCCGACCGAAGTTGTCTTTGCGCCTGAAAAGCAGACGGCAGAGCCTACGGCGGTACCGACACCCACGCCGGAGCCTGAACCGACCAATACGCCTTTGCCGATCATCCTGACCAATACGCCGACCCCGAGCCCGTCTCCGACGCCAACGCCCACGCCGACTCCGACACCTGTGCCGACGCCGACCCCGACGCCGGAACCCACGGAGGTACCGAGCCTTGCAAAGGGCGAGGTGAACAGAGACGCCAATCTGCGTGAAAGTACATCTTCAAGCGCCAAGGTGAAGCAGACGGTAAAGAAGGGCGAGGAGGTTACCGTGCACGAGAGCCTGCTTGATAAGAGCGGTAAGGTCTGGTATCAACTGACTGTAGATGATCAGGCTGTGTCCGGTTATATGCGCGATTATGTTGTCGATCTCGACAAGAAGATCAACAAGCCGACCCATACGCCCAGGCCGACGGGAACGCCCGAGCCTGTCAAGGAGACTGAAGAGAAGGTCGAAGTCGCCGATACCACGGCAACGCCTGAACTGGAAGTTCCGGCGGAGGAGGTGCTGGCTACCGGCGAAACCAACCGAGACGCTAACCTGCGCAAGAGCATGAACGGCACCGTTCTGGGTACCATCAAGGATGGCAAGAACGTGAGCATTTACGAGGTGCTCAAGGATAAGAAGGGCAACCTGTGGTACAGACTGAGCGTAGATGGCACGAATCAGGCTGGCTATATGCGCGACTTTGTCATCGACGTCGATGATGATGTAGAACTCACGCCGGAGACTGCCGTTTCCAAGGCCTCTGTCGGTACGGGAAAGACCAATCGCGCCGCCAATGTCCGCAAAACTCCGGCATCCGACGGTGAGATCATCCGCCAGATCAGCAAGGGCACCAAGCTCTATATCACGGGCAAATACACGGATAAGCATAAGCAGATCTGGTATCAGATCTCCACGGAGTCCGGCAATACAACCGGCTTCATGCGCGATTACGTGCTTGATAACGTCAGGTTGGATGCTGACGTTGAAACCCAGACCTACACCGAGTAATTCCACAAAACAACTCCGGACGATGCTTCGTCCGGAGCTCTTTTATGCCATTTTGTCTTTAAACAGCCGCGAAGCGAAGAAGGGGTTCGGGGAGATGTCCCCAAGCAGAGCTCGAGGCGGCAGCCTCAAACGTATTCCCCCGTCTCTTACTTCTTCGCGTATTTGTGAATCTGCGCGAGCACGGCTTGCGTGCCGTCGGAATTCTCCAGCGCGCTCAGGCGCTGAATGAGCAGGTCCTTGTCCTCCCAGAGCGCGTCAATCGCCTTGGGCAGGGAATCAGCATTCATGTCCGATTGAATCATTACATGGGCCAATCCGCGTGCCTTGAGCGAATTGGCGTTGAGCACCTGGTCGCCGCGGCCGCTGTGATAGGGGATGAGCAGCGCGGGCTTGCATAGCGCCATCAGCTCAGAAAGGGAATTGGAGCCGGCGCGGGAGAGCATGATGTCCGCACAGGCGAAGGCGTCCGGCAGCTCGGCTGAAAGATACTCAAACTGCTTGTAGCCTTCCTTACCTTCCAGATCGGGCGCGAGGTTGCCCTTGCCGCAGACATGCAGCACGTCGTATTTGGGCAGCAGGGTATCCAGAGATTCGCGCAGGACGGCGTTGACCGTCTGCGCACCCAGAGAGCCGCCAATCATCATCAGAACAGGCTTCTGGCCGTCAAAACCGGCCAGAGCGAGGCCTTTGGCGCGATCGCCGGAGAAGATCTGCGCGCGCAGCGGCGTGCCCGTCTGAACGCCCTTGGCGCCCAGAAGCTTCGTGCATTCCGGGAAGGTGGTGCAGACGGCCTTGGCAAACGGCTTGCAGAGCTTGTTGGCAAGACCCGGCGTGATATCGCTCTCGTGCATGACCACAGGCACGCCGCACAGCCAGCCGCCCACAACGACGGGCACGCTGACAAAGCCGCCCTTGGAAAAAACAATAGAAGGCTTCAGCTTGCGGATGATCGCAAAGCTTTGCAGCATGCCGGCGATTACGCGGAAGGGATCCGTGAAATTCTTCAGATCGAAATAGCGGCGCAGCTTGCCGGAGCTGACCGCATGATAGGTAACGCCCTGCATCGGCTCAATCAGCGTGCGCTCGATGCCGGCCTTGGTGCCAATGTAGTGGATCTCCCAGCCTTCTTCCAGGAGCAGGGGGATCAGCGCCTGATTCGGGGAAACATGGCCGGCCGTACCGCCGCCTGTCAGAACAATGCGCTTCATGAAAAAGACCTCCTTGTTGGTCGTCGGATTTATTATATCAAGCATGCCCCGAAGGGTCAAGTTTCTTTGGCAGAATGGCTGATGCGATTCTGGGCAGGAAATGACCGACAAAAACAAATGCTGCTTTGCCCAATGAAAACTGTCGCAACCAGACAAAATTTTGCTAAAACCCAAAGAAGTGATTTATTATTGTCAAAATTGTGTTATAATGATAAGGCAAGTGTCCAAGAGGATCGTTTTTAGCGTGCAATCATCACTGAAGAAGGGGATTCATCATGAACATGAACAACACTACCTACGCTTCCCAGAAGTTTCCGATGATGCCTGTCGCACCGCTGGGCGTAATCGCCATGCGCGGCTGTGAGGAAATGGGCAAAGCTGTCAATGCGTATCTCACGAAGTGGCAGGTGGACAACAGCACGGACGAGATGCTTCACAGCTTTTATGGTTCTGAAGCGAATGGTTTCCTGATTCGTACGAATTGTCCGCGATTCGGTACCGGCGAAGGCAAGGGTATGCTGCTGGATTCCGTGCGCGGTTATGACCTGTATATTATCTGCGATGTGGGCGCCTATCAGTGTACTTACAAGATGTACGGCAAGGAAATTCCGATGACGCCGGACGAGCACTATGCCGATCTCAAGCGCCTGATTGCGGCTGCCAGCGGCAAGGCTAAGCGCATCAACGTCATCATGCCGATGCTCTATGAGGGACGTCAGCACCGCCGTACCGCGCGTGAGTCCATGGACTGCGCGCTGATGCTTCAGGAGCTCGTTTCCATGGGCGTGGAAAACATCATCACCTTCGATGCGCATGATCCGCGCGTGCAGAATGCGATCCCGCTGAGCGGCTTTGAGAGCATCATGCCGACCTATCAGATGCTCAAGGCGATGACCCATACCTATGACGACCTGAAGATGGATAAGGATCACATGATGGTCGTCTCTCCGGACGAGGGCGCGATCGGCCGTAATATTTACTACAGCTCCGCCATGGGCGTGGATCTGGGTATGTTCTACAAGCGCCGCGACTACACCCGCGTGGTCAATGGCCGCAACCCGATCATTGCGCATGAGTACATGGGCGACAGCGTCGAGGGCAAGGATGTTTTCGTTGCCGACGACATCATCGCCTCCGGCGATTCTATTCTGGATCTGGCGTATAACCTCAAGAAGCGCGGCGCCAAGCGTGTGTTCGCCGGCGCGACCTTTGCGTTCTTCACCAGCGGCCTCGAGGCCTTCAACAAGGCTTATGAGGAGGGCGTGATTGATCACGTCTTTGCGACTAACCTGACCTATGCCTCCCCGGAAATGCTCGCCGCGCCGTGGTTCACCCAGGCCGATATGAGCAAGTACATGGCGTTTGTCATTGCGACGCTCAACCATGATCAGAGCCTGAGCCATCTGCTCGATCCGTGGAAGCGCATTGAGAAGCTGCTCTCCGATTATCGCGAGAACAAGAAGTAATTCAAACGACGGACAGAAAGCTGTCCGTCTTTTTCTATGGCTCGAAGAATCGCAAAAGAAAACCCCCTGCGTAAGCAGGGGGTTCGCGTGTAATGGATTAGCTGCCGAAGGAGATGTCGCCCTCTTCTTCAACCTGCATGGACTTGGTCGCATTGCGGTCGGCGCGCGGCGTACGGGTCGGCTTCGGGGTGCGGGTCGGACGCGGAGTCGCGGTCGGCTTCGGGGTGGCCTGAGCCGCAGCGCCTTCGATCTGCTCGCCAGCGGTGACGATCACGGACTGCTCGTTGTCCACGATCTGGATGAAGGTCTTGCCAACCTTCAGCTCGATCTCCTCGCCATTCTCATCCAGGAAGACGAGACGGGCGGACTGGGAATCAAAGTCGTCAGCTTCCTTGGCGCTGTGGGAACGAACCCAGGTGCCGCGGATGTACTTGCCGTTCTGGAAAATCTCGGCAGTGCCCTGGCCAACGGTCTGGATGACCGGACGGGAGTTGTTGTTGTTGAACCAAGTGACGTCGGTACGCATCACGATGACGTTGGAGTAGGTGGTGGACATGCCGGTCAGCGCATCGTAGTATGCTTCGCCGTTGCGATAACGCTCATACAGGCCGGTCGCTTCGTTGTACTTGTAGTCCACAACGTACTGCGGCTTGGTGGTCTTGTAGTTGATGGTCATGGCAGTGACGTCCACGCCGCGATCCAGACCAGTATCGGTGAACTTGAACGGACGCATGGTCGGCTCGTAGGAGAACAGGCTCTCAACGGCCTTCATGTCGATCTGCACGTTGTACGGAGCGACGTGCATGCCATCCTTCTCGCGATGGAAGTGATTGGCATAGTTGCGCTCGGTGCCCTCGATGTAGGGGAAGACCCAGCGGCCGCCCTGGCGGGCGTCGGCATGCAAGTTCAGCGCCCAGCTGTCAACATCGACGATGAGCTTGCCGGCGTTCACGACGGTGTTCTGCCAGCCATAGAAGACCCAGGCGCTGTCCCAGATCTCGCGCAGGGAAGCCATCGGAACGCGGCCGGAACGAACCGGGCCGGCGTAGGCCGGGATATCGCCCATAAACAGCGCGAAAGCACGGGTGGAACCGTCAGCCTGGATGGGCATCTCGAAGATGATGTCCGCAGAGGCAACGCCCCAGTTCGGAAGCGCTTCCGGATGCTGGTCAATATTGACGCCGATCGGACGATAGGTGCCGGACCAGACTTCGCCGGTCAGAGGGTTGATGCCGTTAACAACCGGATTCTCTTCCGGAATGCTCACGGAGATCTTGCGGGTAGATTCGACGCCCTTGGTGGGCAGTTCCAGATAGTAGGTTTCTTCAGCGGCAGCAAAGCTGGTCACGCAAAGAGACAGAACCAGCGCCGCAGCGATGATCCACTTGATCTTGCGATGCAAAGTAAACACCTCCACTTATAATTGACGAAAAAGTATTACCCTACATATAATAACGCAAAATGCCTGTTCTGGCAAGCGATTTCAGGAGAAAACATTCTTTTGTCACATTCGGATGCTTTTGCCATAATATGAGAGATGAAAGGGCGGAGCAAAGAGACGATTTGTTGCTGGTGACATATGCACGCAATGCAGAAAATGTGAAATTGAACACCAAAAAATGCAGAAAAAGGGTATTGAGTGGCTTGCAAAAACCGTAAAATGGATGTATAATAATCTCAAAATTCATTTTGATTAATTCTGAACCCGAAGGAGGCGTTCATTTTGTCTCTTGAACTTTCTCGCGTGTGCAGTGCAATTTCTCCCTCTCCGACGCTCGCTATCGACGCCAAGGCAAAGGAAATGGCGTCCAACGGCCGTGACGTCGTCTCTTTCTGCGCCGGCGAGCCGGATTTTGTGACCCCGCAGTACATCCGTACCGCTGCGCATGAAGCGCTGGATATGGGTCTGACCAAGTATACGCCCGCGCCGGGCACGCTTGCGCTGCGTCAGGCGATCTGTGATAAGCTGCTGTGCGATAATGCGCTCTCCTATACGCCCAATCAGATCGTCGTTTCCAACGGCGCGAAGTTCTCGATCTATGCTTCGTTGTGCGCGCTGCTCAATCCGGGCGACGAGGTCATCATTCCCACGCCCTGCTGGGTTTCCTATCCGGAGATGGTCCGCCTGGCCGGCGGCGTGCCGGTGCTTGTGGAAGGCAAGCGCGAAAACAACTATGTGACTGAAGCACGCGACCTTGCGCCTTATGTGACCGAGCGCACGAAGGTGCTGCTCATCAACACCCCGGGCAACCCGACCGGCGCCGTATGGAAGCGCGATCAGCTGCGCGAAATTGCCAAGCTGGCCGTGGCGCGCAAGTTCTATGTGATCGCCGACGAGATCTATGAGAAGCTGATCTATGACGGCGAGCAGCATATCTCCATCGCATCTTTCGGAGAGGCGATTTACAACCAGACGATCGTCATCAACGGCGTATCGAAGGCCTATGCCATGACCGGCTGGCGCATTGGCTATGCGGCCGCACCGGCGCATATCGCCAAGATCATGAGCAGCCTGCAGAGTCAGGTGGCTTCTGGTTCCAATGCGATTGCGCAGTATGCCTGCGTGGAGGCGCTCACCAGCTTTAAGGGTGTTACCCAGGTAGAAGCAATGCGCGAGCAGTATGACCGCCGACGCAAGTACATGGTTTCCCGTCTCAATGCCATGGAGGGCGTGCACTGCAACATGCCCAAGGGCGCGTTCTATGCGATGATGGATATCACCGAGCTCTTTGGCAAGTATTACGGCTATGTGCAGGTGAATGATTCCATGACGTTTGCCCAGCTGCTGCTGGAGTATGCGGATGTGGCGGTCGTTCCGGGCAGCGCGTTCTGCTCAGAGGGCTTCTGCCGCCTGAGCTATGCGAATTCTCTGGAGAACATTCAGCGCGGCCTGATTCGTATCGCAGCGTTTGTCGATGCGATGACCGACGAGCCGCAGGAGCTCATCACCGATCTGCCGCAGGATCAGCACGAATAAGCAGAGGATTTCCCAAAAAGAAACGGCTTCGCAAGGGCGCGAAGCCGTTCTATTTAAGCAGAGAAGTCAATGGTTTTCATTGACAGGAATATGCAAAACATGCTAAAGTATACTTTAGTGGATTATTTCATAACGGGAGCGATATGACATGTTTGAATTGAAACTCGAAAAGAGCTGGTATGACGCGATCTCCAAGCGCAGCTCTGTGCGTAAATACACTGGTGCGCCGGACAAGGAACAGCTGGATCGCCTGGGCGTGCTCTGCCGCAAGCTGAGCTGGCAGGGCATTACCGTGCGCATGTTTAAAGGCCCGGGCCTCAAGGGTATCAAGGGCACGGACGTATATGCCGTTGTCGTGGCGAAGAAGAACGTGCCCATGGAGCTGGAAGGCTTTATGGGTGAGGCGCTCGTGCTGGAGGCGACGAGCATGGGCCTTGGCACCTGCTGGCTGGGTTCGATGTTCTATCCGGAAATCATCAATCGCAACGTCAATCTGCAGAACGACGAGGTTGTGCACTGCGTGATCGCGCTGGGCAAGTGCGACATGCCGGCCTTTGCGCCCAAGCGCAAGGACGTCGTCAAGCTCTGCGGCAAGACGGAGGAAGAGCTTGCCGCCTTGGGCGTCTGGCAGAAGGACGCGGTTATTGCTGCGCGCCTTGCGCCCAGCGCCATGAACTTGCAGCCCTGGACGATCGAAGCGGATAAGGCCGGCGTCTCCATTCTGGAAGCGAACACGCTCATCAAGAAGTATGCGCCGCTGGATCGCGGCATTGCCATGCTGCATGCGGCAGTCGGCGCGCATCATGCGGGCCGCGAAGCCATTTGGAAGAAGGTCGAGGGCGGCTATCAGATGCGCGCCTGAGCGGGTCTGAAACCGTTTCGTTCTGGCATTGCGTCCTCCGAAACCTCTTAGATAATGCTTGTTAATCCTTCGCGAAGCGCAGAAGGGGGTTCGGGGACAATCTCCCCGAGCGGGTTTGGGCGGCAGCCCAACGTTATCCTATTGCTTAGACCGCACCGGTTTTCCGATGCGGTTTTTTGTATGCAAACGAATTGAGGTGGAAAAGATAGTACCCAAAGGAGGCGCGAAAATTGCTGACGGGTTTTATTCGAACGGTGATCCTGTTCTTTGTGACGACGATTGTGCTGCGGCTGATGGGCAAGCGGCAGCTGGCGCAGCTGCAGCCCTATGAGGTGGTGATCACGCTGATGATCTCCGATCTGGCGACGCAGCCGATGAACGACGTGGAGATTCCGCTGCTCAACGGCGTGGTCTCCATTCTCACGCTGCTGCTCATGCATAGCCTGCTCAGCATGCTTGCATTCTGGAGCATCCGGCTGCGCGCAATCATCTGCGGGCGGCCGAGCGTACTGGTGAGAAACGGAAAGATCTGCGAGGATGAGCTGAGCAGGCTCTGCTTTGATCTGTCGGATCTCATGGAGGGGATCCGCTCTCAGGGGCTGATCGGCCTGCAGGAGACAGGCAGCGTGGTGCTGGAGACCAACGGCGCACTGAGCGTGTTCCCGGCGGCGGAAAACAGGCCTGCCACGCGTGGAGAGCAGGGGCTTGAGAAAAAGTATGACGGCATTCCGCTGACGCTGATTCTGGATGGAAAGATACAGAAACGGACACTTTCGCTGTGCGGCAAGGACGAGGCCTGGCTTCGCGCGCAGCTGGAAACGCAGAGCGTCACAAGGACGAAGGATGTGCTCATCGCGCTGCTGAACACGCAGGGCGTGCTGCTTGTGCAGGAAAAGGGAGACGGCGGCCGGCTGCTCAATATTCCCGTGATGAAGGCAGAGGAGGTGGCCTGGTGATATGAGCAGGAAAATCATCACGATGGCGGTAACGATTGCGATTCTGCTTGTGCTGAGCCTGCTGGAGCAGACGATCGTATTGCGTATCACGGATAGCGCGCTTGAGAATGCGAGAATGGTCATCGAGCATATCCGTGCGGGCGAACTGGCGCAGGCAAAGAAAAAATCCCAAGAGATGGACGTCTCCTGGGATGAACAGGCAAAATGGCTGGAGATGATGGTCAATCACAGCTCGACCGACGAGGTGCGCTATGCCTTCTCGCGGCTCATTGCTGCGCTGGATCAGGAGGATTCTGCGACAGCGATGGTTTATGCCTGCGAGCTGGAGGGCGC
>CAZACE010000039.1:0-9479 GCA_964483255.1 uncultured Oscillospiraceae bacterium | reverse complement strand
GACGTGCTGGAGTTCACCTCCCACGGCTATGACGGCTATGTCTTCGACGAGAACAACAACCGCGTGGATTTCAAGGGCTACCGCGCGGACTGCATCACCGATCTGGCGCTGGAGTTCTTCGATCAGTATGACAAGCAGAAGCCGTTTTTCATGACGATCTCCCACATCGAGCCGCATCACCAGAATGACCGCAAGCATTACGAGGGCCCGATCGGCTCCAAGGAAAAGTATGCGGATTATGAGGTTCCGGCCGATCTGGCTGCGCTTGGCGGCGATTACAAGGAAGAGTACCCGGATTACCTGGGCGCCTGCGCGTCCCTGGATGAGAATTTGGGCAAGCTGATCGACCGTCTGAAGAAGGAAGGCCTGTATGAGAATACGGTCATCATCTTCGGCGCGGATCATGGCTCTCACTTTAAAACCCGCAACCGTGACGGCCACCTCAACGGCTACGATGATTACAAGCGCTCCGGTCACGACGCTGCGCTGCGCGTGCCGCTGGTTATCGCGGGCGGCCCGTTCAAGGGCGGCAAGGTGGAAGAGCAGATCGTCTCTACTGCCAGCCTGCCCAAGACCATCCTCGCGCTGGCGGGCGTCGACGTGGGCGATAATATGATCGGTGAAAACCTGGTGGACGTGGTGGAAGGCAATACGCCGGATCGCGTCAACGAGGCCTTTGCGCAGATCAGCGAAAGCCGCTGCGGCCGCTGCATCCGTACGCCGGAATTCCTCTATGCCGTGTATGCTCCGGGCGTGAACGGTGGCGAGGCTGCAGCCAGCGACGTCTACGCGGATGACTACATGTATGATCTCAAGGCCGACCCGGTTCAGCTGAACAACATCGTCGCCGATCCGGCATACGCCGAGGCGAAAGCGATGCTGCGCGGCCGCCTGCTTGACTGGATCAAGCGTGCCGAGGGTACGACCCCGACCATCACCGACTAAGCAGACGGGAAGATCCCCCTTCAGCGTTTCGCTTTAAGGAAAAGAGCCTGTAAAGCGTCGGCTTTACAGGCTCTTATTCTCTTGATAGGAAATTACGCGAGATTTCGTGCTGCGGGCACAGAGTGACTTCATTGAGTATAGTTTTTCGGAAATGGAAGCGGCCACTGGCCGCCTGTTTATGGATCACTTTTTCAGTTGCTTAGCCATCAGGTTCATGCGGTCATAGGCGTACTCAAAGAATGCGGCATGTACGCTGCACCAGCGGTTCAGACCGGTTTGAGAATCACGCTCACGCTTGCAGCCGTTTCGGCAAAGACCATACCAACGGCAGGCTTTGCATTTTTCCGGAACAGGCAGGGATTCTTCGAGGAAGGCGCTTTCCCGGTCGCTGCCAAGCATGCGTTTGAGCGAGTCTTCTGCGATGCTGCCGAGCTTCCATTCATCCAGCGCGTAGAAATCGCAGGGATAGACGCTGCCGTCGCTTTCGATGACAAGGCTCGGCCCGCAGCGGCCGACCATCGCGCAGTTTTCAGGGGGTATGCCCATGAGCATGGCGACCCAGTTGTCGAAATTGCGGATGGAAACGGGATGACCGTTCTGATAAAATTGATAATAGCAGTCGAACGCAGCTTTGAGGAAGGCAAGATACGCTTCGCTGCCCAGCGAGTAATCGCGCTTCTCGCCGTTCAAACCGTCCAGGCAGGGGATGAACTGCAGATACTCATACGGCGCGAGCGCATAGAAGACTTCCTTTGGATGTTTGGCGACTTCACCGTTGACCACGCACAGCACATTGACGCTTACGCCTGCCGCGCGCAGACGGTCGATTGTGCTGCGAACGACGCCGGAAGTGGGTAGGCCCTTTGTGTCGGGCCGAAGCAGGTCGTGCGTCTCATCCGTTCCATCCAGAGATACGCCGACAAGGAACTGTTCTTTGGCGAAGAAAGCGATCATCTCGTCGGAAAGATCATAGCCATTGGTCTGCACGGCGTTGGAAATCTTCAGGCTTCGCGTATTGTATTTGCGCTGAATCCTGACAAGCTGCTCAAAGAAGGGAAGCCCGATCAGCGTCGGCTCGCCGCCCTGAAAGAGGAAATGCACGGCAGAATCCGCCGAGCGAATGACGCGTCGCACCATCACATCGAGCAGTTCATGGCTCATCTGTGGATATACGGAAGACTGGCGATGGTTCATCTCATCGGCATAAAAGCAGTAGCGGCAGCGCATATTGCAGGCGCCGGATACGGGCTTGACCATCACGGTAATCGGCGGCATAGCATCTTCTCCTTTGGCAGTCAATAGATGTATTATATCATATTCTGTGCGCGCTATAAAGACATAAAGCCTGTGCGCGCATGTACGGAGGAAATCAAAATGATGATTCTGTTTGTGTTTGTTGTGTGCCTTTGCGCGAGTACGATCGGCGGTATCTGCGGCATTGGCGGCGGCGTGGTGATCAAGCCGCTTCTGGACGCCACGGGCATCATGGGCGTATCGACGGTCTCGTTCCTTTCAGGGTTGACCGTGCTGGCTATGTCGCTGATTTCGGTCTATAAGAACCGTAAGACCAAGGAGCTGGACGCAAAGCGCAGCATTCCGCTGGGCTTGGGCGCGGCAGTGGGCGGCGTGCTGGGCAAGCGTCTGTTTGAATTGATCAAGCAGGCGGTCGGCGCCGATCAGCTGGTGGGCATGATTCAGGCGATCGTACTGGGGCTCATGGTGCTGGGTACGCTGGCCTATGTCCGCAACAAGGCGCGCATCCGCACAAAGGACATCCGCAGTGTATCTGTTGCTGTCGTGATTGGTCTGCTTCTGGGCATGTGCTCGTCGTTCCTTGGCATTGGCGGCGGCCCGATGAATCTGGCTGTGCTGTATTACTTCTTCTCCATGGGTACCAAGCAGGCTGCGGTCAATTCCATTCTGATCATCCTGATGAGCCAGACGATGAGCCTGATCGTAAGCCTGATTTCAGGCAGCGTGCCGACGTTTGAAATCCCCGTTCTGCTGGCAATGGTCTGTGCCGGCGCAATCGGCGGCTTTGTCTCCGCAAAGCTGCACAGGAGGCTGTCTGCCGAGACGACGGACAAGCTGTTCTCCGGTTTGCTCATCGTGATCTTTCTGATCTGCTGCTATAATGCGGTTAAGTGGATGTAAACGACGATTGATTGATGAACTCCCCGTCGGGGAGTTTTCGTACGAAGCAGTATCTGCCTGACTGGAATATCTGAGTGAAAGGCCTGCCGTATAGCAGAATTGTGGATCCTCCCGGATTCTCTTCCTTCTATGAAATCGGTGTACGGTAAGCAAAGGGGCGCTCACCCAAGGCCATATCCGTTCCTTGTATCACAACTTGCCCCATCAGCCATGAAATCCATCGGGTATTGATACAATACCTGATGGTTTTTGTGTTCAATTGGTGTTTTTTGATCGGAAATCAAGTCAAATCAGCGCAATTCGAGCTGTATTTGAGAAGTCTTGAGACGATTGTCGCTGTTTTACGGATGGATTTGTCCCGGGACGGAGCTTGAGAAGGGGACACAGCAGAAGAATGTTTCATATTGACTTCATGCGCGGGAGAGAACTATAATGCGGTAGAGAGTATTCAAGGAGAATGAAAGATGCCCAACAATACGCGCGACGAGATCATCCGGTCTACCATCCTTTTGTTTAATCAATATGGTCCCATGGTGCCTATGAGCAAAATCAGCGAAGCTGCCGGCGTTGCTGCCGGCACGCCCTTCAGGTATTTCAGTACCAAGGAAGAATTGCTCGAGGCTGCATACCGTGAGGCGTTTGAAAACACGCTGCGTTGTTCGCCGGATGAGAATCTGGAAGGTTTGGATGCGGAGCATACGATTAAGCGCATTGTTTATACCATTATGAAGTGGGCGGCTATCTGTCCGCAGGAAATGGAATATATGCGCAAATATGAAGATATGGTCTGCTATGACTGTTTCGCGGAAAAGTTTTCTCAGACGTTGTATGTAGGCATTATTGAGCAGAAGAATCTGTGGCCGATTCTTCATGCTGTCGTCCGTCCGGATCTGCCCAAGGAACTGATTAATCGCCTGATTTCTTTCAACTGCTCGGTGTATGCCCGGTATATCGCACACCTCAAGCTCTCGGCCAGTGATCCGGAGTTTGAGCGGCTGGCACAGGCAAGCGCGGATTCTATCTGGAACAGCATCTGTGCGCTTTGATAGCAGGATTGACAGCGGAAAAGAAAATAATCGTAAAAATAACATGGATGTATTGCGTTTTTTGCACATCCATGTTATTATTTTGCTAAAGTTGAGTGAGTGCTCACTCATTTTCAAAGAATGGAGGAAGAAAAAATGAAGAAGATGCTTTCTCTCGTGCTCATCTGCCTGCTGGCTATTCCGGCTTTTGCGGGCGCTGAGGTTTTCGAGGCTTCGTCTGCCGGTTTCGGCGGCGAGGTGAAGGTAACACTGACCGTTGAAAACGGCAAGATCGTGGAAGCGGCTGCCGTTGGCGCCGGCGAAACGCCGGGCTTTGGCGCGGACGCGCTTGAACCGCTGGCGGCTCAGTTGGTTGCTGCAGGCAATGCTGAAATCGATGGCGTTGCCGGCGCGACTGTGACGAGCGACGCCGTGAAGGCTGCTGCGGCTGCTGCGCTGGCACAGGCCAATGGCGAGGCCGCGGTTGAGGCGAAGCTGGCGGACGGCACCTACTCTGCCGAGGCTTACGGCTTTGAGATGGCGGTCAGCAATAAGGTGAACGTCACCATCGAGGGCGGCAAGATTGCGTCCATTGCTTACGGTGAGGACTGCGGTGATACCCCGCCGATGCTCGATACCGTGGAGAAGACGCTCTTCCCGCGCATCATCGAGGCGCAGTCTGTGGGCGTTGACGTGGCTTCCGGCGCGACCGTGACCAGCAACGCTGTGAAGAAGGCTGTGGAAGACTGCCTTGTGCAGGCGCTTGTCGCGGCTGATTGTGACGCCGCTGCGATCTCTGCGTTCAAGACCGTGACCGAGAAGGTGAACGGCAGCGAAGAGATTTCCACGCAGGTGCTGGTCATCGGCATGGGCGGTTCCGGCACCTATACTGCGCTGCGCGCTCAGGAGTGCGGCGCTCAGGTGCTTGTGATTGACAAGCAGGCCCGTTATGGCGGTACGACTGCGCTGACCTCTGAGATTGGCGTTATCAACCCGCCGCGAGTCAAGGATCTCTACAACAACGGCGAAGACTTCTGCGATGCTGATGCCATGCGTGCTGCATGGGACGCCTACGTCGAGGGCGACGCCAAGTCCGAACTCGTCGATCTGTATTTTGAGAAGAGCGGCACTGCGTTTGACTGGCTGGCGCTGGATCACGGCGCGCAGTTCGACATGAAGCCGCAGGCAGGTTTCACGGAGACTGACGTGTACAAGGTAAAGTTCCAGTGGCTGCCGAACTTCGACGAGCGCAATCCGATGGCGCCGACCTACGGCTACAACAAGGCTGAGATTGCGACCTATTTTGATCGCCTCGTTGCGGACTACACCGCGCTGGGCGGCCAGTATATGCTGGAAACCGAGGCTTATGACCTGATCGTCGAGAACGGCGTGATCACCGGTGCGAAGGCGAAGAATCTGGTTACCGGCACGGAATATACCATCAAGGCGGACGCTGTTGTGCTGGCGACCGGTGGTTTCCTGGGCAATGCCGAGATGACCGAGAAGTATCTCTCTAATGAGTACTATCCGATGAAGGGCGCATGGAAGATCTACGGCACCTACGGCAACGACGGCAAGATGATTCAGGCGGCGATCGACGACGGCGCTGCTACCTACAATATCGGCATGCCGCCGGAGGTTCATCTCTCCGGTACGGTTGACTTCCTGCCGGCGCATGAGTATGGCTATAAGATCAATACGATCGAGGGTACGCTCGACTTCAATACCGGCCGCGAGAGCAGGTGGACTGTTGCGGATCTGCCGCTGATTATGGGCGTGTCTGCGGACAGCCTCGCCGTTGCTCCGACCGGCAAGCGCTTTACCTCCGAGACCGGCATTGCCATGCTGGATCCGTGGCTCGCTGGCCCGACCTATTTCAGCATCTGGTCTGCCGAGCAGATCAAGGGCATTGAGGCCGAAGGCCTGAAGACCGACGTCGTCGGCCCGGCTGTTGGCTTCCTCGGTCATCGCGGTTCTATTCCGTCCGGCATTGCGCTTCCGGAGGCCTTCGAAGTGCTTGATCATGCCATTGAGCGCGGCTATGTCCACAAGGCGGACACTGTTGAAGAGCTTGCGGGCATGATTGGTCTGGATGCTGCTGTTCTGGCTCAGACCGTTTCGGACTACAACGGCTATTGCGAGACCGGTGTTGATGCTGAGTTCGCCAAGGACGCTGCGCTGCTGACCAAGATCGGCGAGGGCCCGTACTATGCCATCGAGATGGCCAGCTACAGCTACAATACCTGCGCGGGCCTGGACATCAACGAGAAGATGCAGGTGCTCAACACGAGCGGCGAAGTGATGGAAGGCCTGTTCTGCGTGGGCAGCGACAGCGCCGGTGTGCTCTTCAGCGAGAAGAAGCCGTATGTCACTTTCGGCGGCGCGAACAACGGCTGGGTACTGACCTCTGCGTATGTTGGCGGCGAGATCATTGCCAACATGGTGAACGGCAAGTAAGAAAGAATACATCCTGATTTCAGGTGTAAACATACTTTTCTTGCGAAAAGCCACTCGGAGAAATCCCAATGTCATTTAGTTAAATAAGTGACAACGGGAGAATAACGCCAAGAGAAGATGATTTATCGAAAAGAAAGTCATCTTCTCTTTTTTCTGTACGACAAAAAGACAGATGGACATCTGTCTGAAAATGGATTAATACTATTCTCCAATAAGAGTGTTCTTTATCCATTCGTTTTGCCGCATAGCCTGCTGCGCCATGAAACGCCGAAGACTAAAATCGGGTGTTATGGCGGCATGAATTGGGAAGATTATCAATTGCTGAAAAAACGGGAGGAGAATGAACATGAAGCAGTTTCATTACACCATCACAGATAGCCTGGGCATCCACGCCCGTCCGGCCGGCATGCTGGCCAAAGCCGCAAAAACTTACGCTGACACCGAGATCACCATCACCGTGGGTGACAAGACCGCCAAGGCCACGCAGCTGATGAAGCTGATGAGCCTGGGCGTGAAGCAGGGCAGCGTTGTGACCGTTGCGGCTGAGGGTCCGAGCGAAGACGCGGCGATTGCTGCGATGGACGATTTCTTTACGGCCAACCTGTAAAAACAGGGCAATGCAAGCGATTTACATGGAGGAATAGTCTATGCGCATTCAGGGTAAGGGCGTCTCTAAGGGCGTGGTCAAGGGATCGCTGTATTTTTTGAAGCGGCAGGACACTACCGTTGTCAGACGCACGCTGGAGGATATTGAGGGAGAAAAGGCGCGCTTTGCCGCCGCGCAGGAAAGTACAATCGAGCAGCTGAAGGCACTGGCTGAGCGATGCCGCGAGGAGGCGGGCGACGAGTCTGCGATCCTCTTTGAGACGCATGCGATGCTTGCCGAGGATGAGGACATGGTCGAGGCGATCGTGAGCAGCATGGAGGAGGAACGCTGCTGCGCGGAATATGCTGCTTGGCAGGTGGGCGAGCAGTTTGCTGCGATATTTGCTGCGATGGACGACAGCTACATGCAGGCGCGTGCGGCGGATGTGCGCGACGTTGCGCGCAGGCTGGTGAACAACCTGCTGGGCGTCGCAGAGGGCGGTATTGATTGTGACGAACCGGTGATTCTCGCTGCGGATGATCTTGCACCGTCTGAGACGATCCGGCTGGATAAGCGCAAGATCCTTGCTTTTGCCATGCAGGGCGGCTCCGACAACAGCCATACGGCGATCCTCGCCCGCACGATGGGCATCCCGGCCATCTGCGGCCTTGGAGATGCGCTCAAGGAGGAATTGGGCGGCCGTGTCGCCTATGTGGATGGCGAAACCGGAAGCCTGTATATTGATCCGGATGAGCTGACTGTGCTGGCGCTCAAGGAGAAGATTGATAAGCAGGAAGAGATGAAGGCGCTGCTTGAGAGCATGAAGGGGCAGGAGGATGTGACGCTGGATGGCCAGAGGGTGAACGTCTATTGCAACATCGGCTCTGTGGAGGATGTCGCCGCCGTCATTGCCAACGATGGACAGGGCATCGGCCTTTTCCGCAGCGAGTTTTTATATCTGGCTGCGAGCGATTATCCGACAGAAGACGAACAGTTTGAAGCGTACAGGACCGTGGCCAGCGCGATGAACGGCAAGCGCGTCATCATCCGCACGCTGGATATCGGCGCGGACAAGCAGGTGGATTACTTCAACATGAAGAAGGAGGAAAACCCCGCGCTCGGCATGCGTGCGATCCGCATCTGCCTGAACAGGCCGGAGGTTTTCCGCAGCCAGCTGCGCGCGCTCTACCGTGCTTCTGCCTACGGCAAGGTTGCCATCATGTTCCCGATGATCACGTCGCTTTGGGAGGTGCGCGAGTGCAAGCGTGCCTGCAAGAAGGTGATGGCGGAGTTGGAAAAAGAGGGCATTCCCTATAAAAAGGACACGGAGATTGGCGTCATGATCGAAACGCCGTCTTCTGTCTTCATCGCCGAGGAACTGGCGAAGGAAGTGGATTTCTTCTGCGTGGGCACCAACGATCTGACGCAGTACATGCTCGCCTGCGACCGACAATTGGATGCTCTGAGCAAGTTCTGCGATCCGCATCATCCCTCTGTGCTGCGTGCGCTGAAGATGGCGGCGGACGCAGCGCACAAGGCGGGCGTCTGGATCGGCATCTGCGGCGAGCTGGGCGCGGATCTGTCGCTGCTGCCCACATTCCTGGCGATGGGCATTGACGAACTGTCTGTTCCGCCTTCCTGCGTGCTGCCGCTTCGCGCGCTGCTTCGAAAGAGCAACGCCAAAACCTGCACGCTTGAAAAGCTGAATTGCTGAGATTCAAGGAGACGCGCACCATCGTGAAGATATACGGTATTTGCATTCAAACGGTTGCCGATGTCCCCTTTGAATACCTGGTGAACCTGATGCCAAAGCGCCATGCACGCTCCCTCAAATACCGGACGTATTGTCGTGTCGGATGGAGGGCGCATCGTCGAAGACGGCGCATATGAGGAATTGATTGCGCAGAACGGGCGGTTTGCAGCGCTGCCGGCCTGCATGCTTCTAAGCATGTTTGAGATGATAAAGAGAAGGAGCCTGCATGGAATTCCATGCAGACTCCTTTTACGATGGATCTTAATTGAATCAGGCCTTCTCCAGGGCGAGCGTCCTGGTGGTCAGGTCGCAGACCTCGGACGGTCCGAAGTACTGGATCGCGCCCGGATAGACGAAGCAGGTTTCAACGGCCCACTTTTCGCGGTTGGCAGCGAAGTACTTGAACGGCGCGCCGTCGAGCTCGACGAGGGCCTTGCGGATAACCGGCTTGTCCTGGCCGTTGCGGCGCTCCATGTTCATCATCTTGGTGATGGGCATGCCGCCGGCAACCCACTCCTCGGCCGGCTTGGACAGGTTGGAAACCTTGGACAGGTAGCCG
>CAZACE010000038.1:0-9674 GCA_964483255.1 uncultured Oscillospiraceae bacterium | reverse complement strand
TGGCTAGGTGAGGCATGGACGGCGTCCAGTGGACGCAGAACAGTCCATGCCGAACGCCCGGGAGCGCTTATTGCAGAGCATATTTGTCCACGGACAGTGTCCACTCTCCCAGATTAACTCAGCCGAGTGCGCAAATGGTTGGCTAGGTGAGCCGGTGGACGCCCGGGAGCACTGCGTGCACAGAGGCTCATAAAGCCGCAATCTTTTCATGCTTGAGCATTCATGCTATAATACTGTCATCAACGCCAGGGAGGAATACCCATGCTCACGCCTGACAATGCGCAAAAAGAACTCAAGCTTGCTGTACAGATGAATCCCGGCCCGTGGGAGCAGCACAGCATTTCTGTGGCGAGCAATGCGCAGTTGATCGCTCAGCATGTTCCGCACATGGACAGCAGCATGGCATATGTCATGGGGCTCATGCATGATATCGGCCGCAGAGCGGGCGTGACGGGGATCCGTCATATCTTTGATGGTTACGATTATATGATGCGCATCGGTGAACCGGATATCGCACGGATCTGCCTGACGCATTCCTTTCCGATCAAGGATGTGCGGACATTCTTCGGCAAATACGACTGTACGCAGGAGCAGCTTGATTTCCTTCGATCTTTTCTGGATCGGCACGAATTCGACGACTACGACATTCTGATTCAGCTCTGCGATGCGATTTCGCTGCCCAATGGCGCATGCATCATGGAGAAGCGCCTGATCGACGTTGCACTGCGCCATGGGCTGCCGGATTTCACGATCGACAAGTGGAAGGCATTTATGCGGACAAAGACGCATTTTGACCGGCTGTGCGGCTGCAATGTGTATGAACTTCTGCCGAATGTGCTGGAGAATTCATCCGTCAATCTTGTGTGAGATATGCAGAAAAACCGCAGAAAACCGCAGAAACCCCGCAGAAAAACTTTTCCACAATTCGCAAAAAACTGTTGACAAAACCGGGCTGCATGCGTATAATCATATCTCGTTGCGAGACGCACAAGATTTCCGGTGACTATGGCGAAAGGGTCCCACCTGTTCCCATACCGAACACAGAAGTTAAGCCTTTCAGCGCCGATGGTACTTGGCTGGAGACGGCCCGGGAGAGTAGGACGTTGCCGGATTCCATATGAAAAGAGCTCAGCATTGGCTGGGCTCTTTTCGTATATCCCGAATGTGTGATACAATAGAGCTATCAATCGAGCTATCTGAGCAGAAGGGATGATGACGCATGCAAATTGAGCTGCAGCGCGTGCCTGCCGAAAAGAGAGAAGCGCTCTTCCGTCTGCTGCAATATTCGCTGTTTGAAGAGAGCCTGACCGATCTGGGTGAGATGGACGACGACGCGCTCTTCGATTATCCGTGGTTCGACGCTTATTTCATCGAACCGCAGCGCGAGGCTTACTTCATCCGCGGGCAGGAAACACAGAGGCTGCTTGGCTTTGCCATGGTGCGCCAGCATGAGGATGGCAGACACAGCGTCGCGGAATTCATGGTGATCCCCAAATACAGGCGGCAGGGCGTGGGATCGCGGGCGGCAAAGGCCTGCTTCGCGCTGCATGAGGGTCTTTGGGAAGTGAAGCCGGCATACGGCAGCGAGCGTGCAAGGCTGTTCTGGCGGCGAGTGATTGAACAGATGACGGATAATACGAATTGGGTCGATGATCGATTTGAGTTTGCAATGCCGAAAAAGGAGGCTGAATCGTGATGGAAACGATGCAGGCGATTCTAAACAGAAGAAGCTACAGAGGAAAGTATACGGCCGATCCCGTGCCGAGGGAGGACTTGCTTGCAATTCTGGAAGCGGGTCTTGCCGCGCCGTCGGGCTGCAACAAGCAGACGGCAAGCCTCATCGCCGTGGATGACCCCGAGGTGCTTGAGAGGCTCCATGCGGTGATCACGCCGCCAGTCGGTGAGACGGCGCCTGCGATGATCTGCGTGCTCACCAAGCGAATCATTGCTTATCGCGATCGCTGCTTTGCCACACAGGATTATGCGGCAGCGATTGAAAACATGCTGCTGGCGATTACAGCGCTGGGTTATGAAAGCGTTTGGGTTGAGGGTCATATCACAGACCGGGATCAGATCGGCAGGCAGATGGCGGATATTCTTGGCGTGCCGAAGGATATGGAGCTGGTCTGTTTCCTGCCCGTGGGCAAGGCGGCAGAGGAAATCAAGGCCCCTGCCAAGAAGGCTTTCGGCGAGCGCGCGTGGTTCAACGGCTTCGGAAAGGAATAAGGGATGATCAGCAAAGTTTACGAGGTCGGAACCCTTCAAACCTATAAGTATGTCGTCGTTCTGTCCACGTGCGGCTCAAAGCTCATGCTCAGCCGCCATAAGCAGCGAACAACCTGGGAAACCCAGGGTGGCCATGTCGAGCAGGGCGAAACGCCGATGGAGGCCGCCAGGCGTGAGCTTTACGAGGAATCCGGCGCACTGCGCTATGACATCAGCGCGCTGTGCGATTACTGGGCGGGCGATGAAATCACGGGCGAAGGCGCGACAGGCATGGTGTTCCATGCCGAGATTCACGAGCTGGGCGCAATGCCCGAGAGCGAGATGGCCGAGGTGTGCCTGTTTGACGGCTTGCCGGAGAATCTGACCTATCCGGCGATCACGCCGGAGCTCTACGCCTATATGAAGGAGAAAGAAGCATGCAGGTCCTGATCGGAACAACCAACCCCTCGAAGGCGGAGCTGTTCGCCGGAATGCTGTCGGGATTTGGGCTGGAATTCGTAACGCTTGACGATCTGGGCATCACGGATGAGCCGCGGGAAACGGGCAGAACGCCCATGGAAAACGCGAAGCTCAAGGCTGCATTTTACGGACAATACGCCGATACGGTCATCTGCGCGGATTCCGGACTGTATTTTGACGCAATGGCGCTGGATGATCCGCGCCAGCCGGGACTGCATATCCGCACGCCGGGCGGCGGAAGGCGGCTTGATGACGAGGAAATGATCGCGCACTATGTGCAGCTTGTGCACAGCCTCGGCGGAAAGGCGATGGCCTATTACCTCAACGGATTTGCCGTCAAAGCAGGCGGCGATATCTACGGCTTTCAGTGGACGCGGGAAGAGGCGCGGCTGGGCGCGTTCTATATGCTCGATGCCCCGTGCGAGGAGCGATGCCCGGGCTGGCCGCTGGACAGCCTGTCGGTCAACATGGATGGCGTTTCGTTCCTCGATCCTGCATGGAAGGAACCGCCGCAGCTGGATTGGGAACGTGAAAACAGGTTTCGTCGTTTCCTGTTTGACACGCTGGGCCTTCATTCCGAATCATGAACATTAAAAGCACCCGATAGGGTGCTTTTAATATGCAGATGCTTTTACATAACGCGAAGCGCAGAAGAGGTCTGGGGATTGCATCCCCAGGCGGGTTTCAGGGCGGCAGCCCTAACGCTCCCCGTCACTTCGTGCCCATTTTCTCTACGTATTCTTCCAGACACCAGTTGTTGTAGACCATGACCTGCGCTGCCTGCACGCCGACATAGCGGAAATGCCAGCTTTCTGCGAGGAAACCGGTCAGTTCCTGTTTGTCCTCGGTGAAGCGGACGACGAAGCCGTATTCGTAGCAGTGCTCATGAAGCCATTTCTGCTGCTGCGTGCCGGTGAAGGAGACGCCCGGGACGGTGATGTCAAAGGCGAGGCCGGTCATGTGCTCGCTGGTTCCGGCGGGCGCGACGGTCTGATAGGTTGCCGAAAGGCAACGTTCGCGACTCCAGTCTGGGTTGTTCTTCTTGTAATTGGCGACGGACTGATCGACCAGCGCCTGCTGATCGCTGTAGCCGCGATAGGCCGAGGAAACCTGCCAATTGGTCACGCCATCGTCGATGGCATCCTGGAGCATGCGATAGAGTGCCTCGGTTGCCACGCGGTTGGCGCGCGTGCCCTTGTATTTGACCTTGAGCACGTTTTCCGGAATCACATCGGCAATCTCGACCAGATCGGTCGGCGCGTAGTTCTTGTCCAGCTTGCTGTCGCGGTTGACGAGGATCAGATAATCCATTTCCGGCGCCTGGCTGGCGTCCAAAGCGTTGCCGCTGTAAAGCAGGGACAATGTCTTGCTGCCGGCAATGCCGTCCGCGTTCAGGCCGTTGACAGCCTGAAACTGAATGACGGCATTGAGTGTGCCGGAGCCGAAGTCGCCGTCCGCTTTTCCATCGAGATAGCCCAGGGCGATAAGCGCCTCCTGCATCCTGACGACTGACGGGCCGTTTGTGCCCTTGCGCAGCGTTGTGTAGGTCACGGGCGAGGGCGTGGGAACAGGCGAAGGCGTGGGCGACGGAGTCGGTTCCGGGGTCGGGGTTTCGGGAATCAGATTTTCGCCGCCATGGCCATATTGTGCGCCGAAGGGCGCGAAGACGGCAGGCGTAGGCGTGATCGTCGGTTCAGGCGTCGGCGTAGGAACGGGCGTCGGTGTTCCGGGCTCTGCGGCAGGATTCAGCGCTGCCGGATCGATCTGGGGCATCAGGGATGTGGCTCCGATGCACAGGAGCACGATCAGCAAAACGCCGGCGCCGGCGAGCAGAACGCGGATGACGGGGTTTTCAAGCGGCGCATTTTTGCGCCTGCGCCCATGGTGGGAACGGGAGTTGCGGTTCATTGTTCCTCCTTAGGAAGAAGCGGGGCAATCAGCTGCCCTGATAGATCCAGCGGCCTGCGGCGAACAGCTCGTTTGCCCAGGCGCGAAGCTGTGCGGTTGCAGCGTCCAGCTGCTCGCGGCTTTCTACGGTACAGCGGCCTGCCGCGATATCTTCAGCCATGGCGTCGTTGATCCATTGGCCGTAGTGCAGCGTATCCTTGTAGTTGTCCAGATTGAGCACCCAATCCTCGCGCGCGGCAAAATCGTAGATCGTCACGTTGTCATACCGGCTGAGCGCATCGTAGCATACGCCGCGCAGGTTCAGCATATCTTCCAGCGTGCCCTTGGCCTGCATGCTCGACCATTCCGCTGCGGAATACGGCGGGAAGAAGAAATCGAACTGCGTTTCGGGATGCGCGGTGATGAACGGGATCACGTGGGTATCCAGATTTGCGTGCGCCCTTTTGAGATCAGCCTGCGTATTGCGGGTGGATTGGGTCGGCGTGAACTGTGCATTGTAGAGCGCGATGAGGCCGTATTCATCCTGACCGGCCCAGCAGTACATGCTGTCGCGGATGGAATCATCCTGAATCGTTCCCCAGGCACGCAGGCAGCGCGGCAGGAAGGAGCCCAGCACGCTGCGGTTGAGCCAGTACTGCACGTCGTTGAAGGGGTTGCGGTCGTAGAGATAGAGCGGAACCTCGCTGCCGGTCTGATCCAGATCGGAGATGAAGGAATAAACGTCCAGACCGTAGACGATGCGCTTCATATCGTGGGTATCAAAGGCGAGATCGAGCAGCAGCGCGTGGTTGTAGGCGGTGCCGGCGGAGGTACACAGCTTGATAAAGCGTCCGCCGAGCAGATCATCCATCTGCGACGGGCGGAAGTTTTCCGTGACCGACGAGCCGACGATGGCACTGTCGTAATCATAGTTTCGCACGATGCCGGCATTGGCATAAACCTGCGTGGTGTTATCAATGGGCGGCATGTAGCGCGTGGCCTTGTGATAGACCTGGAACGGATCGATATAGATGACCAGCGCGCTGAGGAAGGCGTATGCGCCCACAATACCCAAGAGGCATAGGAGCGCCCAGGTTTTTTTCTTCATATAAACCTATCAAAGCAAGTAGTTTTCGAGAGTATTCTGCCCGAAGAAAACGGGTTCAAGCAGGCGCGAAGCGAAGAAGAGGATTTCAGGGCGGCAGCCCTAACGTATTCCGGCACAGCTGCCCGCTTAAAAGTTAAAGTACAGGAAGACGCTGACGTTGGAGAGAGACAGCGTGACATAGAGAATCAGGATGACGGTGAGGAAGGCATTGAAAAGCGTGGGCTTGAACGCCATGGTCTTTTCGTATACGTTCTTCATGCCAAGGCAGGCAAAGAGCGAGAGCAGATACCAGACCATCATAAAGATCGCATTGTAGCCCGGGCGAATGCCGCCCGGCAGCGCAAAGGCAGAGGTAATGGAATCGCGGATCGGGCCAAAGTCCATGATCAGCATGGACTTGATGATCGCCAGCGCGTCAGTGAGGCTCGTTGCGCGGAAGAAGACCCAGGCGACGATGACGAAGCCGAAGGTGAGAATCCACTGCAGCGCTGGATGGAGCGCATCGTACTGCTTGCGGAACAGGCGGTAGAGCACACTCGCCGCGCCATGCATCAGACCCCAGAGCAGGAACAGCCAGCCCGCGCCATGCCACAGGCCGCTGGCCAGGAAGACGACCATCAGGTTCACACAGGTGCGAAGCGTGCCCTTGCGGCTGCCGCCCAACGGGAAATAGATATAGCTGGTCAGGAAGCGGGAAAGCGTGATATGCCAGCGGCGCCAGAACTCCTGGATGTTCATGGACTTATAGGGCGAGTTAAAGTTGAGCGGGATCTTGATATTGAACATCAGGCCCACGCCGGTGGCGACGTCGCAGTAACCGGAGAAGTCGAAATACAGCTGCAGCGTATAGCCGATGGCGACAAACCACGCCTCGGCTGTATTGAGGCTGAGCGCATCGGCAAAGCCGGCTTCCACCGCGACGCCGAAGGTATCGGCGACGATGACCTTTTTGAACAGGCCCAGCGCAAAGGCGAACAGGCCGGGTGCGAAGTTGTCAAAGTTGAAATGGCGGTTCTTCGTATCGGCAAACTGCGGCACGATCTCGCTGTGCAGGACGATCGGACCGGCAATCAGCTGCGGGAAGAATGTGACAAAGAGTGCGTAGTCCAGAATATTGTAGCGCGGAACGGTGCGTCTGTAGCTGTCGATGACGTAGGAGAGCTGCTGGAAGGTGAAAAACGAGATGCCCAGCGGCAGCGCCACGCGATAGAGCGCAAGGTTCGTGCCGAAGAAGGCGTTTATGTTCTCGGCGAAGAAGTCGTGATACTTGAAATAGAATAGCACGCCGAGATTGAGAGAAAGACCCAGCAGCATCAACGGCAGACGGATAACCTTCTTTTCGGAACGGAGCATCATCTGGCTGAGCGCATAGTTGACCAGAATGCTGCATACGATGATGGGCACATAGCTGGGGTTGTTGTAGCCATAGAAGAAGAACGAAGCAGCCACAAGGAAAACCTTGTTGAGCTGAATGCGCTCCGGCAGACGGCCCAGCAGGAAATAGACAAGGAGTGTCAGCGGCAGGAACGCCAGCATGAAAACGTAGGAATTAAACAGCATATCAGGTTTCTCCTTTGATCGAAGAAATGGAATCAAACGAATCGGGCCAGGCGCCGTTTCTTCTCAAACGGTCCACATACTCCAGCAGCACGTCGGCGGTTTCGCGCACCTGCGAAATATCGGTCACGCGGCACTGGTCATCTGCGATCATGCGCACGATTTCGTCGTTGATGTGCGCGCCATAGTGCTCATAGTCCACGTAGTGATCGAGATTGAGGATCCAGCTTAGCTGCGCCTGAAAATCGTAGATTTTCACGTTGTCGTAGGCGAGCAGGCGCTCTGTGACGGCCTGCTTCTGCATGAGGTGATAGTTCAGCTCGCCGAGGGAATAGAAGCCATACCACTGCATCAGCGAATAGGGCGGGAAAAAGAAGATGAATTCCGTTTGAGGATGCGCCTCAATGAAGGGGATAAAGTTGTGCTCGATATTGAGCAGCGACTGCTGGGAAAGCGCCGGCTGCTCCTGCATGGGCTCCTGCTCCACGATTTGCGAACTGATGGGCTCACGCAGCACGGCGTCCTTGCCGAAGGCGAAATCCTCGCCCCAGGCGTACATGCTGTCGCGCTGGTTTGGATCGCTCTGCCCCCAGGTTTTCAGGCACTTGAGCATGTAGCGGGCGAGCACGCTCTGGTTGAACCAGTACTGCACGTCGTTGAAGAGGTTGTCGTCGTAGAGATAATCGGGCATGTCCGCCTTGGGCGTCGTATAAAAGAACGAGAGCCCGGCGACGTCCAGTCCGTAGAAAACGCGCTTCACGTCGTGCGTGCGGAAGGCGATGTCCATCATCTGCTTGTGGTTGAACGGTGTGCCGCCGTTGATGCAGAGTTTGACGAACCGGCCGCCCAGCAGGCTGTCCAGCTGGCTGGGCTTAAAATTCTCAGTCATCGAGGAACCGATGATGATCGAGTCGTACTCGTAGGATTTGGCGATGCCCGCGTTGGAGTAGCTCTGCGTGCCGCTCTCGATGGGCGGGATGAAGGATGTCGCCTTATGATAGACCTCGAAGGGATCAATGATCGCCACCGAGGACACAATCAGCACGAGCGCGCTGATGATCAGAGAAAGCGTCAGCTTTCCCCATTGGCTATGGGTCATGAACACGCTCCTTTCCGGGTGTTCAGCGGGGGAACAGCGCGGTCACGCGCTCAAGCAGGGCCTGATTGTTTGCCTCAATCTGCGCCATATCGGTGATGCGGCAGTCGCCGCTTGCCATCATGAAGGCCATCTCGTCGTTGACCACGGAGATGTAGTGAATCAGGTCGTAGTACAGATCATAGTTTTGGATCCAGTCAAAGTGTGTCTGAAAATCGAACAGCTGAACATTGGGCTCGGCAAGCAGCGTTTTGGCCATGAGGTTTTTTTGCGCGATGCAGGTATCCAGATTGCCTTCGGCGGCCTGCTGTGCCCAGTAGAGCAGCGAATAGGGCGGGAAGAAAATCGTGAACGTCGTATCCCGGTGCTCGCGGATGAAGGGCAGCAGGTTATGCTCAAGGCCCAGCCGGACGAATTCCTCGCCGCGGCTCACGTCCGCCTGCGCAGGAATTGGCACATGCAGGTTCACGCCCTGACGCAGACCGCTTTCGCCGGGCATCTCAGGCGGATGCCAGAAATACATGCTGTCGCGGGTCTTGTCCTCGTCCGGCGTGCCGATATTCTGGAACGCCTTGGGGATGCTGGAAAACAGCACGCTCTTGTTCAGCCAGTATTGTACGTCGTTGAAAATGTTGTCGTCGTAGAGATAATCCGGCGTCTTTGCCTTCTGGTTGTTGTAATACAGGGAGAAGGAGAAAAAGTCCATGCCGTAAACCACATGGCGGACGTCATGCGTCCTGAAGGCAATTTCCATCATCTTCGCATGATCCAGCGACTGGCCGGCGTTCATGGAAAGCTTGACGAATCTTCCGCCGAGCGCCTCATCGTAGACGCTGGGGCGGCAGTTTTCCGTCATCGAGGAACCGACGATGATGGAATCGTAGGTATAGGATTTGGCGACGCCTGCGCCGGAGTACATCTGCGTTTCGCTCTCGTAGGGCGGATTATAGAACAGCGCGCGGTGATAGATCTCAAACGGATCGACGATCACCACGAGCGCGATCACCGCTGCGAGCGAAAAGGCGAGCATGGCGGCGGTAAGAAGGCACCAGCGTTTGCGGGTCATGGATGCCGTTCCTTTCTTTGCCAAAATGGCTTCTATATAAATGAACATAACAAATCACTTTATTATACACGATCAGCCTTTTGATTGCAACAAGCGCGTGTTCAGCGTCCGCTCAGGATGAGAAAAGGCCCTCGCAAGAGGGCCTTATAAGAGATACGATGGGGATTTCCATCTCCTCGCTCGACGCTCGTCGGTCAGGGCAGCTCTGACAGCCCACTGGGCTGTCATTCACTCCTGCCCCAGTTCGGCAAAGCCGAACCCCCGAACCCCTTCTT
>CAZACE010000037.1:0-9764 GCA_964483255.1 uncultured Oscillospiraceae bacterium | reverse complement strand
CTCGCCCTGTTGTTCTCGAAAGCATCGAAAAGATGATTCATTGCGGAGATCCTGCGTATGGCAGAGCTATATATGGGTGTCCTTCTTGTGGTGCGCTCAAATTTGTTCCTTTTCGCGATATCCACACAAAAGGGGCTTTTGCTTCGGGTGAATCGTTCCATCCAGGCGAAAGGCAATTTCTCTTATGTCAAACATGATTTGGATTTCCGGCAATTCCTTCTTCACGGAAATATGAAGGTTGCCGCCGAATGGCTGTTATTCAGTTTGACTCTGAATATTCTGCAGCTGCACCATAAAATCGAAAACAAACGCTTGGGAAGCGGGCTTGTAGTTCCCAAGCATTTTCCGGCTGATCTGTAACTTGATTTCCACGCGTTTTCCTTAAAACAATAGTCATCGTGCCGCTTTTTGCTGTACGCTTGTTTGTGTGTGCCAAATACAGCAAGATGAAAGGCTCTGCCTCGTGGTTCTTTTAGCCATTTTGAGACAGCGCCCTTTTCTTCACTTGACAAAAGAGTCGATATGCATTATGATCTTTCTGTTCACTATTTGAACCTATATTCATGTATTCTTAATACGAAAGGGAAAAACATATGCGTATCATTACCGATTCCGCTGCGGACTTCACCCGCGAGGAATTAGATCAATACAATGTACGGTGCGTGCCGATGCAGGTGATGTTTGGTCAGGAAAGCTACAGCGCCGCCGAGCTCCCGCCGGACTCCTTCTGGCAGCATCTTAACGCCGGCGAGATCGCCAAGACCTCCCAGCCCTCGCCCGACGCCTTCCTTCAGGAATTCGAAGCCGCGGAGCAGAGCGGCGAAGAGGTCGTCTATGTCGGCATCTCTTCTTCCATCTCCGGTACGCTCCAAAGCGCGACGATCGCCAGCTCCATGGCCGATCGCGCGAAGATCCACATCGTGGATACGCTCACCGGCGCCGGCGGGCAGAAGCTGCTGGCGATGCATGCCTGCCGCCTGCGCGATGAAGGCCTGCTCACCGCCCGCGAAATCGCTGAGGAACTGAAGAAACTGCGCAACCGTATTCACCTCTACGCCAGCCTGGATACCCTTGAAAACCTCGCGCGCAGCGGCCGCATCTCCAAGGCAGCCGCCAGCATCGGCTCCCTCGCCCAGCTCAAGCCGCTTGCGAAGATCACCCCGGAAACAAACGGCAATATCGAGGTTTGCGGCAAAGCCATCGGTCGCCACCGCGCCATCGACGCCGTCGCCAAGCTGATCATGAAGCACAAGATCGACGAGCGCTTTCCCGTCATCCCGATCTATACCTACTGCGCAGACAACTGCGCCACCCTCGTCAAAAAGCTCAAAGCCGGCGGCGTGACCGTCAGCGAGCACCTTTACAGCGCGCTCGGCCCCACGCTCTCCACGCACATCGGGGCGAATGCTTACGGCATCGTCTTTGTGGAGGCGGAGTGACGGGGAACGTTAGGGCTGCCGCCCTAAAACCCGCCTGGGGATATCTCCCCAGACCCCATTTTCGCTTCGCGCTGCTTAAAGAAAGATATCTGAAAACGCCTCTGGCAATGCCAGAGGCGTCTTATGGTATAGATTGTTTATACCGCCGCGAAGCGAAGAAGGGAGTTTGAGGGATGAAATCCCTCAAGCAGGTCCTAGGGCGGCAGCCCTAGCGTCCTCCACGTCCCCGTTACCTGCGCGTGCCCATCGCCTTGAGATGCTTCATGACCATCTGCGCGACGACGCCGGTGAGCACACCGGTAACCACGCCGGAAACCATGAGGATCGGCAGATAGGTGAAGATGAGCTGCGGGGTATTGAGCATCCAGACGGCTACCAGGATCTGGCCGACATTGAAGAACACCGCGCCCAGCGCGCTCACGCCGATGATGCTCACGCCCTTCATGCGGCTGACGAGGATCATCACGATCAGCGAGAACAGGCCGCCGCCGAGCGAATAGAACATGGCGTTCATATTCGTATAGATGAGCCAGCTCATCAGCGCCTTGAGCAGCATGAGCACGAAGGACTGCTTGACGCCCAGCATATACAGGCTGTAAAGCAGCACCGAGTTCGCCAGGCCCAGCTTCACGCCGGGAATCGCCGCAGTCAGCGGAAACTGGCGCTCAATCAGGCCAAACACCAGCATCAGGCTGGTCAGCAGGCCGGAAAGCGCAATATTCTGCGCGCGCTTGTTGCGCATGACAAAACTTCCTCTCTTATCGGGGATAACCGTTTACTCGACCGGAACCATCTCGATGCTCACGTTATTGGGCAGGCAAATGACGTACGTGCCCAGAATGCGGTCCTTGTACGTATCCACATGCACCTCACCCTGCTGCACGCAGTCCTGATTGTCGCAAGTGGAGGACTCCATATAGACGGTCTCAGGCGTAATATGCACCTTGTTGATCTTGCCATCGTCCTGGCGCAGGGTGATGATCTTGTCGCGATCCATCGGAATCGGATCGCCGTACTGGCGGCCGCCCACGGTCAGCAGCACATGGCCGCGCACGACCTCCGCCTTCTTGGGCGGCATCGGGCCGACCATCGCAGCCTCCTTTTTTGGTGCCTCGGTCGGCTCGGCCGTCGGGGCCTGCGTCGGTTCGGCCGTCGCTTCAATCGGCTCAGGCGTCGCAGTCGGCTCAGCAGCCTTGGCAGTCAGCGCCTCAGTCGGAGCTTCGGTCGGTTCAACAGTCGGTTCAGCGGTCAGCGCAGCCGCCGCTTCAACCGGCGCGGGAGTCGGCGTAGCGACATATTCAATCGCATCCGGCGCAAGCGTAACGTCCGCAGTCTTCTGGCTCAGATCGGTTTTGGGCATTAGCTTCGAAATGCCCAGCATCGCTGCCGCGAGCGCAAGCACAAGCACGATCAGCAGCAGGTCTTTTCTTTTCGGCATGGCGAAATCCTCCGCGATCAGGCCTGCTGCGCAGCTTCCTTCTCAAAGGAGAGCTCCAGCTCGTTGGTGCCGTCGGCCCACAGGCGCTCCAGCTGATAATACTCGCGATCCTGCTCATGGAACACGTGCACCATCACATCGCCGTAATCCAGCACGCACCAGCGGCCCTCTGCATAACCCTCGCGGCGCTTGGGATCCAGCTCGAGCTTGGCGAGTTCTTCTTCCACGTTGTCCGCCAGCGCCTTGACCTGCGGCACACTGCGTCCGGTGGCGATGACCATATAATCGGTGATGACGGTCATCTCGTCGACCTTGAGAACGGTGATATCCTTGCCGCGCTTGTCGTCAAGCGCCTTCGCCGCAAGCAGCGCAATCTCTCTGACATCCATGTTTTGTTTCCTCCTAGTTTAAACGGTTAGTTCGGGTTCATAGGTTTTCAGCGCCGCAAGCGTGTCCGGATGGAGGGTCTTTCCCTGCTCCATCACATGCTCAAGGCTCATGCGCAGCGCCGTATGCATCGCCTGATCCAGATCGTGCATGCAGATTTCCCGCAGCGACTCCAGACCGGGATAGGGTTTGCGATTGGGCTCGATCATATCGGCCAGATAGATGATCTTCTCCAGATTGGTCATCCGGGCGCGGCCGGTGGTATGCCACCTTATCGCGCTGAGCACCGCCTCGTCCTTGACGTCGTAGACGTCCCGGGCCACGCACATGCCCGCCACGGCATGCATGAGCGCCTTCGATTCCTTCATCACCGGATCGACGTCCTCATGCTTGGCCGCCTTGACCATCTGCGTCAGCGGCAGGCACTTCGCGCAGTCATGCAGAAGGCCGGCCAGCGCCGCCTGATGCTCGTCCTCACCGAAGATACGCGCCATATTGACCGCCATCTTCTCCACGCCCAGCGTGTGCTCAAAGCGCTGACGGTCGAGCTCTTTTTTGAGCTTGTATTCGATTTTTTCTCGTTTCATCAGGCTTATTCTCCGTGGGTCTGGTAGAGTCCGTGCCCCGCAATATAATCCTGCACGCTTCGGGGCACAAGGCCTTCAAGCGACTGCCCGCTTTCCAGACGATTTCTGATCTCGGTAGAAGAGATATCCATCATCCTTGCCGGCAGGAAGGAAATATCCGCGCCAAGGGCGCGCCAGTGTCTGGCCGCCTCAAGCACCAGAACTTCATCCTCGCCGGGGCGCATCACCACAAGCAGCGCGCACAGGCGAATCACATCCTCAGGACGCCGCCATGTGTGAAGCGCACGCAGCGTATCCGCGCCGATGAGATAATGAAACCGGCAGCCAGGCATCTTTTCATGCAGAATCGCGAGTGTATCGACCGTGTAAATGACGCCCTCGCGTTCGATCTCCTCGGCGCAGGCGTCCATATTCTCCTCCCCCTGAAGGGCGAGGCGCACCATCTTCAGGCGATGAAGCTTGTCCTCCAATCCCGCGCGCTTGTGCGGCGGATTGCCCGAGGGCAGAAAGAGCACCCGGGAAACCAAACCGCTTTCCAATGCGGCACGGCCCATGTTCAGATGGCCCAGGTGAATGGGATTGAAGCTGCCGCCCATCAGTCCGATATGCTGCAAGCGGCATCATCCTCTCCCATGATCGTAATACTCAACAATGTATTATACCAAATTCCCGTGCGTTTTCAAAGAGGGAACCGGATACATTTTTGAAAAAAGGAAAAAACTACATATGTCATTATACACAACCAGGAGGCTTTGTCTGTGACTTCTCCCTTCGACCGCAAAAATGCCTTCGCCAGTGCGCTGGATCGTCTCGCCCTGCGCATCATGCTCCTCATGCTGTGCGTTGCGTATTTCTTCTTTCTCTGGCGAAATACCGCCGCCAGTCTGCTGGCGGGACTTGCGCTCTTTGCGCTCATCTGCCTGGCCATGCTGCTCTTAGAGAAGAGGACGCTCAGCGTGCGCGAGCGTATGCTGCGCGAGCGCATAGGCGGGATGATCGCGCTGGACGAGCTGATCATGCTGCCGCTCAGCGCGGCGGGCAGCCGGGTCTGCGCGCTGCTATGCAGGGCGCTCGACGGTGAAAGCTGCGAAGACAGCATCATGCGCTGCGGCGGCGAAACCTGGCTCATCCGGCTTGCGCAGTGCCTGCCGGGCACAAGCGCCTCACAGGGCGACGTTCTTGGCGCGCACAGGGCGCGCGTTGAATGCGGCGCAGATAAGGTCGCCCTCGCTTGTACGGCAGATTTCTCGCCGGAAGCCGTTCGCGCTGCGGAATGGGCTGACCCGCCTGTGCGGCTGATCAGCGGCAGGCAGCTTGCCGCGCTCTTTGGCAGGATGCATCCGGCGACGGACGAGGACATCGCCCGCCATGCCGCCCGGCAGAAAAAGCCTTTCTCCTGGGCGCGCATCCGCGCGCTTGCCCTCTCCGCTGGAAAACTCAGGCGCTATCTGCTTTGCTCGTTTCTCCTGCTGATGTTCTATCTTTTTACGCAATCGCTTGCGGCGCTGCTTTCATGCCTCCTGTCTTTCCTTCTGGCTATCCTCTGCGACAGGGAAAACAAACGCCGTTTCACACTCTGAAATGCTTAATCTGTCTCGCCGTAGATTCTGCGCATTTCCTTCGTGAAATTCCCCTGCGCGTCGTGCGTGATGAGCATGGGCATCATGTGCAGCGCAGGCCTTGCGCCCTTGAGCCCTTCCACGAGCACGAGCTTGGGGCTGCTCGTCTCCCTCGCTACGACAAAACGTACACGCTTGGGCTCGATGCGTGCAGCGCGCATGGCGTCGCACAGATCAAGAAACCGCGGCGCAGGAAACACGCAGCAAAGCCTGCCGCCGTTTTTAAGAAGCCTGCCGCAGGCGGCAATCCATTCCTCAATCGGACAGTCCGAATCGCTGCGAGAAAGCGCACGCGTCTGCTCCGGGCTCACAAGCCCTGCGCCGCCCTTGGTATACGGCGGATTGCTGACCACAAGATGGCAGCACTCATGGCCGATCATGCCCGCCGCATCGCGGCAATCGGCGTTGTGGATGCGGATGCGGCTTTCAAGGCCATTGAGCTGCACGCTACGCACCGCCATATCCGCCACATCCGGCTGAATTTCAAAGGCGTCAAACGTCGTATCCTGCGCCCGGGCGGAAAGCAGCAGCGGCAGCACACCCGTGCCCGCGCCCATATCCGCAACATGCTCACCCTTCTTCACGCCGGCAAAATCCGCCAGGAGCACGGCGTCTGTGCCGAAGCGGAAACCGTCTGTGCGCTGGATGATGCGCAGTCCATCCCTTTGAAGATCGTCAATGCGCTCGCCTTGGCGAAGCAGCTCTGTGTTTTCCATGGGTATCTATCCTTTCACAGCATAAACCGATATGCCCGTGTCTTTCATACACAATGTCATTGTACAAAAACAGCGCCCCGATTGCAACCGGAGCGCCAAAGTTTCATATTCTGTTCTTTATCGCGCTTTATTTCCAAAGCAGAATCTGCGGCGCTTCCCAGCGCGAGAGTCCCGTCGCACGGCGATCAACCCGCTCGCCGGTCTGGGCGTTGACCATGTACACACGATCCAGCCCGACGCCTGTGCTTCTTGCCGAGTATTCCACATCGGCCACCCACATCGGCACAGCCAGATACTGCGCGCGCAGATCATCCTCAGTTCCCCTGTAGCGCTCCTTTGGATCCAGGAAAAACACATAGCCCAGACACAAGCTCTTTACCCGCCGCACACGGCTGCCCTCAAACATCCTTTCAAAAGCATCAAGAATCGTTTCAAAGCTGCAAAGCGGGATATCTGCCGCTGCCGCGCCGCACTCCTGCCAGCACCAGGTCATTTCAAACATCCGGTATGCCTCGCCGTAATCGTACAGAGAGATGCAGGGCATCCGCTGAAGCGGCAGATACGGATAGATTCCATTTGATCCGTCGTGTGCCCAGCCCGCCTCGTAGGCATAGTTGATCCCGTAAAGCTGAGGAATCCCCCTCAGTGTCGGCATGCCATCGATTGAATATCCGCCAAGCCCCGCGATGGGTCCGCCCTCAAGCGGCGCACCGACGCTGCCATCGCGCAGCCTTTCCCGCCAGCAGCTCTGCACATATACATGCTTTGGTATAAAGCCGATCTCCTTCTTTCCCACAAAAGCCGCCGTCATCCGCCGTATGTAATCCAGTTGATCCCAGAGCGTTTCTTCCCGATTCTCAGCGCAGACCGCCCGCAGCGCGGACTTCTCCAGCGACCACAGCCGGTCAATATACGCCTGCGTATCCGATATCATCCGCTTATCGCCAAACATCTGCTCAAGCGCATCGTTTGTGATGTTGCTGATCTTATAGGCGATCGGATCCCTTTGAAGCGTCTGTCCGTCCAACCTGTCGCCAACCGCATCATCCGGTGCAAACTGGCGCACGCGCAATACGGGCATTTCTTTCACATCCGGCACATAGACGGGCGCATCAAATGTGATCGTCTCTCCACCCACCGAAAAGCTGCCCGAGCAGCGCGTCGGCGTCTGGTCATGCAGCTGCGCAATGGTCAATAATTCCCCCTGCGCCGCAGCCAGGACCGGCAGGAGCATGGCAAGCAGCCCGGCAAACAAACATCGTTTCAAACGCATTCCTCCCTGCATGTTTCCTTTATCCTGTTATGCCGCGAAGGCCGCTGAACCTGACAACTTTGTGATATATAGAAAAACTGCCGGATACGCATCTGCATATCCGACAGTCCGATGATGATTTCGTTACTGCGCGCCAAAGGGCGTTACATATTCGCGGGAGACATAGCCCGTATAGTTCGCCCACTGCACATGCAGGAAGCCATTTTCTCCCTCGCCCAGCACGGTGAGCACCATGCCATAGGGCAGCACATAGACCACCTGGCTGCCCGTATAGGGCGCTGCACGCAGATTCAGGCCATTGTCACTGTCCACGACGACGCGATATGCACCCGGCTGCGGCGTGGCCGTGGGCACAGGCGTAGCCGCCTGCTGCACGCTTCCCTCGCCGAAGCGGAGATAATCCGCGCTGACGTAGCCGCTGAGCGTACCCACGCGCACGGGATAGAACCCCGCGATGTATTCGCCCGTGACCACGACTTCCACACCGTAGGCCAGCGTAGCCACCACGTCGGCATAGGTGTTTGAATCCGCGCGCATGTTCAGGCCGCTGGCGGCAGTCACCATCGCCGTACGTTCCGTGACCGCCTGTGAAGGCTGCGGCACCTGCGTGGGCGTACTTGTGGGCATCGGAGTCGGCACAGCGGTCGGAACCGGCGTGGGCATATAGCCCTGCGCTTGATTGTCAAGGCTGAGATAGCTTGCAGAAGCATAGCCGCTCAGGCCGGCATAACTGACCGGATAGAAGCCATTCACCTGCGCGCCAGTAATGGTCACAGTTGCGCCCATGGGCATCGCCGTGATCGTCCGGCTGGCGGTATTCGCCTGCTCGCGCAGCTTGAGGCCGCTTCGCGCGGTGACCATCGCCGTTCCCTGCCAAGGCTCCTGGGTCGGCACGGGCGTTTCGGTCGGCGCCGGAGTCGCAGAAACAAGGCCCAGCTGCGCATCCGTCGCAGCAAACACATATTCGCTGGCAACATAGCCCGAAAGACCGCCCAGCATGACGGGCAGCATGCCGCCCGTCTCCTCGCCGGTGACGGAAAGCATCGTGCCCTGCGGCAGGGTGAGAATCACGCCGGAATCGCGCGATGCGCTCATGCGCAGGTTTAGTCCGCTCTCAGGCAGCACGATCGCCGTGCGCTTTTCGCTTAGCGGCGTGCTTGTGGGCTGCGCCGTCTGCTGTGGCGTCTGGCTGTCCGCCGCTTCATAGGTGATATAATCGTTGGAAACATAGCCGGAAAGAGAGCCCATCTGCACATAGGTCCAGCGCTTATAGCGCTCCAGCACAGTCAGCGTCTGGCCATGGCGCAGATGCGAGAGCACCGCAGAATTCACCGTCGGCGCAGCACGCAGGTTCAGCGTCTGGCTTTCATCCGAGAGGGAGACCACCGCCGTGCCGCGGCTGATCACGCCCTGCGGCGTCTCGTCCACGGTATCATCCTGCACGCTGATGTAACTATTGGAGACATAGCCGGACAGCGTGCCGTACTGGATACGGCTCCACGCGCTGCCCATTTCCAGCAGCGTCACCTGCGTGCCATGCGCCATCGTAGCCAGAATCGAGGAATTTGTGTTCGGCTCACTGCGCAGGTTCAGGCTGTCCAGCGGGTTAGAGAGCGTCACGACGGCGCTGAGCGCATCGGATACCGGCTCATCCACAGAGCCGCCTGTTCCGTCGATGGACGGCAGGATCGTGCGCGTCATCGTATAGCGCGTGCGCACAAGACCCGGATAATAGAATTCAAGAATCTGATCGTAGGTAAGGCCTTCTATGCCCATCTGCTGCGCGCCGCGCTGGCTCATGCCCACGCCATGACCATAGCGCCTGGCCGTGAGCTTGAAGCCGTCCTCCGTCTCTGTGACGGCAAGCGTCTCATTCTTGAGCACATTGATCGACATCGCGCACAGACTTTCGATCTGGTTGAAATAATCCAGCGTCACCGTCACCTGACCATAGCCGTCGAGCACAAGGCCCACGTCCACCTTCGTGTAGACCCGGGAAGGCTCGTCATACTTAGGCGAATGCGGATACACGTGCGTGATGCCCGAGATGTTCACAGACGATGCGCCCACCTTCGCAGCCGCTTCCGTGCGCAGCAGCTCCGTCAGCGCAGAAATGCTGGTCGTGCCGCCGCGATAGAACGTGACGGACTTGGCGATGGACGCGCTGTTGCGCAGATCATATGGATCATCCTGTAGCTGCAGATAGCTGTAGGAGCCGCTGCCCCAGGCATTGGCGACGGATTCCGTCTGTCCGCCGTTGGCCGCCGTGTAATAGCTGGCCATGTCTTCTCCGTTCACCGTGCCG
>CAZACE010000036.1:0-9800 GCA_964483255.1 uncultured Oscillospiraceae bacterium | reverse complement strand
GTAATCCCGATGTATACAACAACGCCCGTCCGGCAAGCTGTGCCGGACGGGCATTGTTATGTGTCATGCAGATTACTTTTCTTTAGAAAACACGTTCTTCTTCCAGAAATCCATCATCGGTCCGAAGATCAGCGCAGCGATAATCGTACCCTCGCGCAGGGTCCATTCCACACCGAACACGAGGCTGATGGCAACGCTTACGATCACCAGCACGACGTCAATCTTCTGCCTGAGCTTGCCCATCGTGGTGCCGATGCGCTCGGCGATCATCTGAATGCAGCCCTCCATCGGCGTGCGCATGAGGTGCGTCTCCAGCACCATCGTGCAGCCGAACGAACTGACCGCAAACGCAAGCACGCAGACGATCAGGCGCAGCGGATAGAAGGAGAATGTGACGTTCTTCAAAACCGTATAGAGGAAGAAATTGAGCACGGAGCCGCCCAGGGTGATATAGAGCACCTGCAGAAATTCCGTCTTCTTGAAATTGCGGCCCTCCATGGCAATCTGCCCCAGAAAGAAGCTGCCGTGAAAGAGCATGGAGAATGTGCCGACCTTCATGCCAATCAGCGTAGCGATGGACGTGATCGCCGCATCCACGGGCAGCACGCCAATGGCAGCCTTGATCGCAAAGGCGACGGCGCCGTATACCAGAAGAATGCCCAGAATCGTGCGCACAATTTTCTTGGTCATGGAAATGCATCCTTTCCGCATCTGTATAAGACCATATATTCGCGCTTATTCGTCCGTTTCCTTGGTCGTTTCGGCATTTTCATCCATCTCTGGCAGCTGCATATCCGCATATGTTTTGCCCGTTGTCTTTTCCCAGGCGATTTTCAGCGCCGCCTGCGTCTGCCAATCCGCCACGCCGCTGTCTTCCAGATGAATGTGCCTCTGGAAATACGCCACGGAGGAAGTGGTCAGCTCGCCGTACTGGCCGCCGCTGATTGATCCCTTGTAAAAGCCCAGATCGCTGAGCATCACCTGAAGACGCATCACATCCTCGCAGGGCTCCATGCCCTCGTAAAGCGTGCCCTGCTGATAAAAGCCCTCCTGCCGCTTGGCCGCGCATACGGTGCATGCGCTCTCGCGCGTGCCCTTCTGCCTGCCGACCGGCTCGCTGATCACATACCATTCGCCCCAGCTATGGTCGCTCTTGCCCAGCTCTGTCTGCTTCGCCATGCCGCAGCGCAGGCACACGCGCTCTGCCGTGCCGGTCTTTACGCAGGTGGGTTCGCGCTTCACCGTCAGTTCGCCCCAGTCGTGACCAAGCACGGCCAGCATTTCCTTTTTCGCATAGCCACAGATTCTGCAAACAGCCTCGCGCCTGCCGGATTCGATGCAGCCCGGCTCCACAGCCGTCTGCCACTCGCCGTAGTCGTGATCCTGCGGACGCCTGCATGTATCTGCCTGAGCCGCAGCTGCAAACAGCACAGCACAAAGCAAGATCAGGATCCCCATGGTCTTTTTCATGTTCGTTTCTCCTTTCCTGCGCTGTCTTCCAGCCTTATACGACCTATTTTAGCACAACCAAAATCGCTTGCCAATGGCTGCCATTTTATTCACACATAAATTCATGATTCCGCCATCTTTCCCATATTCTCAATTTATCGTATAATAAGGTAAGATCATTTCACTCCTGTGCGACGAAAGGAGCGATACGCCATGACCGCCCGGATTCAGGCCCTCAAGCAGCTGCAGTGGGACCGCGTGCATCACGCGGCTCGCCGCGCGCTTTCAGGCGATATGCCTCTGCCCTATCGCGACGCCTCTCTCAGTGATATCACGCGCTGCGCCCTGCGCACAAAGCTCGCCCTGGAACTGGAAACGCCGTATCTTTTCCCCGGAGAGCTCATCGCCTTCACGCGCACCGTGCCCAACCTGCCCTTCCTCTACAGCGAGGATGAATGGCACGCCATCCGCTCAGCGCACTTCATCCATGAATCGGGCAATGTGAGCAACCTTTCGCCCGATTACGGCAAGGTGATTGCCTCCGGTCTGCTCGCCATCCGCGAAACCCTCGCAGGCGGCGAGGAGCATGCCGCCATGCGCATGTCCATCGACGCGATCCTTGCGCTCACCAGCCGCTATGAAGCCGCCGCCCGCGAAGCCGGCGACAAGGCTCTTTCCGACGTGCTCGCCCGCGTGCCCGCCCATGGCGCGCGCACATTCCGCGAGGCGTTGCAGTCGCTGCGCATCCTGCATTTTGCCATGTGGTGCGAGGGCGATTATCACAACACGCTCGGCCGCTTCGATCAGTACATGATGCCCTATCTCAGCGCCGATCTGGATGCGGGCAGGCTTTCCCATGAGGAAGCCTTTGAGCTGCTTTGCGCCTTCTTCCTTTGCTGCAATCGCGACAGCGATCTTTATCCCGGCATGCAGCAGGGCGATAACGGCCAGAGCATCGTGCTGGGCGGCATGACCCCGGACGGCAGGGACGGCTACAACCTGCTGTCCGAGATGTGCCTCAAGGCCTGCGCCGAGATGCGGCTCATCGACCCGAAGATCAACCTGCGCGTAAGCAGCCACACGCCGCTTTCCGTTTTCGAGCTGGGCACACAGCTGACAAAGCTCGGCCTCGGTTTCCCGCAGTATGAAAACGACGACGTCGCCATCCCCGCGCTCACCGCGCTGGGCTATGCTCAGGAGGACGCGCGCAACTATGCCATGGCCGCCTGCTGGGAATTCATCATCCCCGGCCGCGGCATGGAAATCCCCAATATCGGCGCGCTGGCCTTTGCCAACACGGTAAACAGGGTGCTCTGGGAAAAGCTGCCCGCATGCGCGGATATGGACGCACTGAAAGCCGAAATCCGAAAGGCAATCTTTGAAAACGTCCGAAGGACGCTTTCCATGTGCAAAAATCTCTACGTCATTCCCGCACCGTATCTGTCCCTCTTCTTCGATGGCTGCGTGGAGCATGAGAAGGATATTTCTCTGGGCTGCATCTACAACAACTGGGGTCTGCATGGCACGGGCCTTGCGCCCGCGGCGGATATGCTCGCCGCCGTGGAGCAGGTCGTCTTCGGCGCAGGGCTGCCTGCCCGCGCGCTGCTGGACGCCATGGACGCCAACTTTGAAGGCTGCGCCGCACTGCATCAGCACCTGAAAAACGCCCCGAAGATGGGCAATGACGACGAGCGTGCGGATAAGCACGCCGTATGGCTGCTGGATACATTCGCCGACGCCGTGAAGGGGATCACCAATGAGCGCGGCGGCATCGTGCGCGCCGGCACAGGCTCGGCGATGTTCTATATCTTCCATGCCGGCGAACTGGGCGCCACGGCCGATGGCCGCGAGCGCGGCGTGCCGCTGCCGGCAAATTATGCGCCCTCGCTGAATGTGAAGCTGAATGGTCCCGTTTCGCTGATCAAATCCTTCACCAAGCCGGATCTTTCCCGGGTCATCAACGGCGGCCCGTTGACCATCGAATTCTCCGACAGCGTGTTCACGCAGGATGAATCCATCACCAAGGTCGCCCAGCTCGTGCGCCTGTTCGTGCTGCGCGGCGGCCATCAGCTGCAGCTCAATACCGTGAACCGCGACCGTCTGCTCGACGCACAGGCGCATCCGGAAAACTACCGCAACCTCATCGTGCGCGTATGGGGCTGGAGCGGCTATTTTGTGGAGCTGGACAAATGCTATCAGGATCACATCATCCGCCGTGCGGAGCTGAATCTATGACCGGCGTCGTATTCGATATCAAGGAATTCGCCGTATTCGACGGCCCAGGCATCCGCACGACGGTATTCATGAAGGGCTGTCCCCTGCGCTGCGCCTGGTGCCATAATCCGGAGGGGTTATCCCCCAGGCCGCAGCTGATGGTCAGCCATGCAGCATGCACGCACTGCGGCGCATGCTTTTCTGCCTGCCCGCATCCCGATCGCTGCGATGCATGCGGCGCATGCATCAGCGCCTGCCGCGGCGGATACCGCAGGATTGCGGGCGAAACATGGACGGCGGACGCTCTCGCCGCGCGGCTTCAAAAGGACGCAGACGTTTACGCGCTTTCCGGCGGCGGCGTCACGTTCTCCGGCGGCGAGCCGCTGATGCAGTGGAACTTTGTACGCGCCGTTTTGAACCGGCTTGAAAACGTACATACCGCCGTGGAAACCAGCGGCTTTGCGCCGGATTCCGTCTTTCAGGAAGCGATGGCGCGCTTTGATCTGATCATGATGGACTGGAAGGTCTCCGATCCCGAAGCGCATAAGCGCTTTACCGGCGCGGAGCAGGACATCATCCTGCGCCACGCGCGCATGCTCGCAGGCAGCGATACGCCCTTCATCCTGCGCATGCCCATCATCCCGGGCGTCAATGACAATCCCGCACACTTTGAAACAGCCGCTTCGCTGGTCAGGAATGCAAAGGCGCTTGTGCGTATCGACGTGCTGCCCTATCAGCGCGCTGCCGGCGCGAAATACGAGATGGTTTCCATGGCCTACGAGCCCGGCTTTAACGAAAGCCGCGAGCCCGAATTTTTCACGCACATCTTTGAGCGCGAGGGCATTCCCTTCAAACTCTTCCGATAACATTTTCCTGTGAGGCGCATATGATCTTCAATACTCCTGAATCCGAGCTTCTTCTGGGCGTGGACGTCGGCACGACAACCCTGAGCCTGATCGTCGCAGGTGCTCAGACCGGCGCCATCGTCTACCGGATGACCATCTTGAACGACAGCCGCCTGCCCGATACCCAGGGTCAGAGCCTGCAAAGCGCGCAGCGCATTGCCGAGCTCGTGCTGGACGCCGTCGCGTCGCTGCGCGACGCCTTCCCCGGCATTTCGTCTATCGGCGTCACCGGGCAGATGCACGGCGTGGTGCTCCTGGATGGGCAGGGCGCAGCCGTTTCCCCGCTCTATACCTGGCAAAACCCGCTGGCAAACAGCGACATCTGCGCCGAGATCCGGGAAAAAACGAGCTGCACCGTCTATCCAGGCTACGGCCATGCGACACTCTATGCGCTTGCGCGCGCAGGTTCGCTGCCTGCGGATGCGCAGCAATACTGCACGATCATGGACTATATCGTCATGCGCCTGACGGGCAGAAGGACGCCGCTGATGCACAGCACAAACGCCGCCTCCCTCGGATTGTGGAATCTGAAATCCGGCTGCTTTGAGCAAGCGGCGCTTGCCGCGCTGAATCTGTCTCCCCTGCGCACGCCCATGACGATTGCAAACATCCGCGCCGCCGGTTTTCACGACGGCATCCCCGTCTGCATCGCCGTCGGCGATAATCAGGCAAGCTTCTTTGGCAGCGTGCAGGACGAGACGCACAGCCTGTTGCTCAATTACGGCACGGGCAGCCAGCTCTCTCTGGTCTGCGCTTCGCCCGATACGCCCGGCGGCGAAATCCGCCCGTATTTCGCCGATCAATATCTGCTCTGCCGCAGCGCGCTTTGCGGCGGTCGGGCCTATGCCATGCTGGAACGCTTCTTCGCCTCTTTCGCTTCGCAGGCCGGCTTCTCGGGCGAATCTTCGTATGAAACGCTGAACGTCATGGCCGAAGCCGCCTATAACGAAGGCAAGCGCCTGCATGTGAATACGCAGTTCTGCGGCACGCGCGAAAACCCCGACCTGCGCGGCAGCATCTGCGGCATTGACGAAGCCAGCTTCACCCCCGGCGCGCTCGCGCTGGGCGTTGTGCAGGGCATGGTGGATGAGCTGCACGATGGCTTTGATCCTGCCGCGCATCCCCAGCTTCGCCGCCTGATCGCCTCCGGCAACGCCGTGCGCAAGAATTCCATGCTTCGCCGCCTGCTCGGCGATACCTTCAACATGCCGCTCCTTTTAACCGCGCAGCAGGAGGAGGCCGCCCTTGGCGCCGCGCTGCTGGGCGGCATGGCCGGCGGTATCCTCACTTACGGGCAAGCCAAGTCCATGATCCGCCTTGAACTCAGTTGATTTTATGGAGAGCACCCATGAACGCCATCATCACCGCCAAGCAGGAATTTCTCTTCCCCGATTCGCCGCTGGACATGCCGCCCGCGCAGCTTCGCGTCGTTTCCGCCAGAAATGGCAAAGTCGGCATTCAGATGATCTTTTCCTGCGCGCAGGAATCCGGCGCTGTCCGCCTTTCGGGCGAGGGCTTTGACGCGCAGCTTTACGAGATGCTCGCCATTCCCGTCGAATACAACACGGGCAACGGCGTCGATCAGGGCGGCGCAATGGTCATCCTGCCGGACCGCTGCCCGGATTACGCCGTGCGCAAAGCACCCTTTGAGGTATACGACTGCCTGCGCCCGCTGGACGGTTACGAAATCCCGGCCAAAGACGGACGCTGCAGCGCATATCTGACGCTCGCGCCTGGGGAAAACACGCGCACAGGCTCGCACGAAATCACGCTCAAGCTCGTCTCCGGCAGCGAAACGCACGTTTGCCGGATCGAATACGTCGTCTATCCCGTCAGCTTTGACGAGGATCTCTTTGAGACGACGAACTGGTTCTCCGTGCGCGCGATGGAGCAGATGCACGGCGTAAAGATCGGCACGCCCGCCTTTGAGGATATCGTTCGCGCCTATGCGCGCTCCATGCGCAGCGTGCATCAGAAGGTCTTCCTGCTCTGGCTGCATGAGGATCTGAGCGACCGCCGCGTGCAAAGGCCATATCACTTCGACTTTGAGGACATGGCTCCGATCATCCGGATCTTCTTTGAGGAGGGCTTTGACACATTTGAAACCGGCGGCATCATCTGCCGCGGCTATCGTAAGGACGGCACGCAGGACATGTATACCGCGGATTTCAAGTGCTCCGCTGACCCGAGCGTATCCGTCGATTCCGACGAGGGCTATGCGCTCCTTTGCAGCGAGATGCAGGCCTTCGCCGCATTCCTGAAAAAGTACGGCTGGGAGGACCGCGTGCTCTTCCATGTCATGGATGAGCCGGACGTGCACTACAAAACCGATGCGGATCTTCAGGCGCGTCGCGTGCAGTTCCTCACGGCAGCAAACATCGTGCGCCGCTATCTGCCGGGCGTGCGCATCATTGAGGCGGTCAAAACCCTCACGATGCGCGGCGGCGTGGATATCATGGTGCCCATCACCGACAGCTACCAGCACAGCAAGGCCGCCTTTGATGCAGCCATCGCCATGGGCGACGAGGTATGGACCTATGTCTGCTGTGCGCCGGAGGGCAAATGGCTCAACCGCTTCCTCGATTCTCCGCTCATAAACGGTCGCCTGCTCTTCTGGGGCTGCGCCGCCTGCGGCTTTCATGGCTATCTGCACTGGGGCTATAATCAATTCGGCGGCGTGCCGGATCCTTTCAAGGCGACCAGCGCACGAAACTGGACCGGCATCGGTACCAACTTCCCCTGCGGCGACGCCTTCATCATCTATCCCGGCAGGGATGGCCCGTGGCCGAGCATGCGCCTGGAGGCCGAGCGCATGGGCGCGCAGGAAGCCTGCCTGCTGCGCGCGCTCAAGGAAAAGAACCCCGCCGCGCACGATGCGCTGATCGCCGAGGTCTTTACCGCCTTTGACGAATACGACAACGATCCCGCGAAGATGGAGCGGGTGCACGAGGAGCTTTTAAGGACGTTTGGGGACGCTGGGCTGCCGCCCAGACCCGCTCGGGGACATCGTCCCCGAACCCCTTCTTCGCTTCGCGCCGGTTTTAAGACGCCATAACATAAATTACGCGCCGCAAATATGCGGCGCGATTATTATTGATGGGTTTCTTTTAGCCAGCGCGAAGCGAAAAAGGGAGTCTGAGGGAGATATCCCTCAGGCGGGGTTTGGGGCCTGCGGCCCCAACGTCTCCTCCGGCTCGGCGACCTTCACGGCCTTGACGCCGAAGTAATGCGCCATGGACTCGTTTGTCCAGACGGTTTCGTCCTCGTAAGCCGTAGGCTTACCGGTCATGGTCTGCACCGTCCAGGCGGGCAGTTCTACGGTATCTTCTTCACCGGCGGCTTCGCAGAGCGCATATTCGTTTTGGAACTGGGCAATGTAGGCGTCCTGCGTGCCGTTCTGCTGGTCATGCACAAGCTTCATGTAGTTACCGCCCTGACCCAGGCCGATGCACACGATCAGCGCAGCAATGCTGAGCACGGCGCAGGTTCTGCGCGTCATGCTGTCGGAAAGCTCCGCCAGGCGGCGCGGCTTCATGCGCAGCAGGATCAGCACATGGCAAACCGGCACGGCGAAGAGCACGTAGAGGTGATACATATTCACCACGCGGCCGCTTCCGGCATAGCCGGAGGAATACATATGCGGCATGATCATCGCACAGAGCCCCAGATACGCACAGAGCACGGTAAGCGCTGCCGGCGGCGTGCGCCATGCGCGCTCCTCCATGTTTTCCTGAAGCGCAGAAGCAACCGCCGGGGTCATGGCGATGAGCAGCGCCAGCAGCGGCGTTTTGAACGCGAAGCGCACAAAGTAGAAGAGCGCGTCGCGCATCGTCCAGAGGATCGAGGAGATCAGCCACTGTGCGCCCGCCTGATGCGCGCCGTCGGTGGCCATGCGCACGCTGTTGCCCGGGGCGATCACGGAGAGCACAAGACCCGCGCCGATAGGCACAAGCAGCAGGAGGGCGCGCAGCGCGGCGCGGCGCTGATGCGCACGCTCCTGGAGGCCGCCAAATTCGCGCGTTTCCATCTGCTCGATACCCGCAGGACTGTATACGATCCTGCCGATCATCGCGGCCTTCGGCGTGTACATCGCGGACCACAGGCGCTGGAGCATCATCATGCCGAGCGCCGCAGCCGTCATCATCGCGGTGATGTAATTGTCCATGCCAAGCGCAAAGAGCAGCACGCAGCACACAATGCCCATGAAAATCTGCGTCTTCCTGCCCGCGCGGCTGGCGCAGAAGCGATCGCAGAGCACCAGCGTAAGGAGCGCCGCAGCCTGCGCGCCGGTATAGAACCATGCGCCGTTGAACCAGTAAATGCCTTCGACAATATCCGGCAGGAACATGAGCGAGCAGGCCGAGAAGGCAAAATACAGGCTCAGCCACAGCGTGGGCTTCAGTCCCAGCCTTTTGCCGAACACATGAGAGAACGCGACCAGCCAGCTGATAAGATGCAGCATAAGCAGCACGACGGCATGCACCCAGTAATGTTCCAGCGAAAACACAGCGGGACTCAGCGTCATGATGAGCACGCCCGTGACCGTGCCCTGCCAGTCACGCCAGGTGCGCAGGGCATAGCTGGCTGCGTCTTTGAGCACGTGCAGGATGCTGCCCGTCTCCTCCCACGTCGGATGGGTATAGGCAGCAAACGTAAAATCATCCGTCGCAGGATGCGCGGCCGGCGCGCCCAGGAAAAACGGCACAAGCAGCGCCGCCCACAGGAGCGCCAGCAGAACCAGTTTCAGTTTTTTCATCTCTTATGCTCCAAATTCTTCCTTGCAGCGCGCAAGCATCTCGCGGATCGGCAGCTGATACGGGCAGCGGCTCTCGCATGCGCCGCAGCCGATGCAGTCGCCGGCTTTCTTGCCCATGGCGGCGTAGCGCGCCTTCGCCCAGTCGCCCAAGCCGTAGCGCCTGAGATAGCCTTCCAGCACGAAGATACCGCTGATACCGATGCCCGCAGTGCAGGGCTGACAATAATTGCAGCGGCGGCAGAACTGCGTGCCCAGCTCGCGGCGGATTGCGTCGATTTTTGCAAGCTCCGCATCGCTCAGCGGCGCATCGTTTTCCATGGCAGCAAGGTTCTGCTCCAGCTCACTCACGGCATACATGCCCGGGATCACAACGGAAACGTCCGGATTTCTGCTGATGAAGCGCATCGCAAGTGCAGCATCCTCCAGCGCGCCGCCGGCCAGCGGTTTCATGACGACGAAGCCGACATTCTGCTGTG
>CAZACE010000035.1:0-9865 GCA_964483255.1 uncultured Oscillospiraceae bacterium | reverse complement strand
GCTCAGCGTCCTGTTGACGGCGCCGTAACGGTCGATCTCAACAATACGCTTGCCTACGCGCTGCGTCGTGCAGGCGGTCAGCCAGTCTTCCATGGTCTTTTCAATGCCGTCAAGGCCGATCAGATCAGAAAGCGCATAGCCCTTATCCTTATAGGACGCGTAATACGTATCGTAGTTCTGAATCTTGCCGATGTAGCCGATGACGTGGCATGCCATCGTACCATTTGGATATACGCGCTGGCTGCTGACGGAAACGGAAACGCCTTCCAGTGTCAGCGCCTTTGCTTCAATCTCGATAACGGTTTCCCAACTGACATTGGATGCAATGGTAATTGGACGGGACAAAAAGGCGTTGTTCTGCATGGTTTCCCATACGCCCAGTACCTGAATCTTCTGCTCGGTAGTCAGGTGGTCAGGCAAGCGGTATTTCGTGCAGAGGGAGTCAAAGAGCTTTTGCTGCTCGACATTCAGCACGTAGAAATTGCTGCGCCACATCTTCTCACGGGCAGCCTGCTGCGAAGCGGTATAGTCATTGTTGTTCCAGGAAAAGACCCACATGCCGGTCATCTCATCCTGCTCCAGAGAGAACGAGGTATCCATCTTTCCCCCGTTGCGCTCCACAATCTCGATGACATCGATGATGGAATTGGAATACACCTGGTTGGAAGAGAGCTTGTTGCCCTGTTCATCTGTAGCGGTGGAGACGAAGTTGGGGTCGCGGTAGAACTGTATGTTATAAATCTGCTTGTCATAAGCCAGCGTCATGGAATTGACATCCATAATCGTGCCGCGGTTTCCCTGGCTGGTAATGGTCTTGGTCTTCTTGCTTTCAGAAGCAGCCAGGTTTTCCTCGTAGCCAACGATTTGCAGATTGAAAAGCTGCGCGCATAATACACCAAAGAGCAGCGCAATAACGAGCGCAACAAAGCGATACCGATTCAGATATGTCTTCACAGAAAACGAAACCTCCGAAGGTCTTATCAGATTGCTGTAGCATCAGAATTTTCATTCAGATCCGAATGCTTTTTCTTCGTCAGCAGACGCCAGCGCATTGCTTTCGATACCAGGTAGGTGCCGGGCAGAATCATGAGCGCGCTGTATCCGCTGCAAAGCAGCGCACGAACCAGCGTAATCAGACTCTGCTCGGAACCAATCAGGAACAGATATCCAATGTATAGCACTTCTCGCATCAGCGTCAGAAAGAAACAGATGAGCATCATCACCAATACGCTTTTGTGCTTGAGCTTTTTCAGCTTGCGATTGAGAAAAACCCGAAGCATCGGCGCAGCCCAGCCGATGAATGTGTAGGCGACCATGTTGATTGCCAGAACATATCCGACGCTCGCGTCGTAGAGCATGGAAATCAGCGCGCCCGTACAGAAGCCGCCATAAGCGCCTGTGTACGAGGTCAGCGCAACCAGAAAGACTATCAGCAGATCCGGTGCAACGCCGGCAATACGGATATACTGCGAGAGGTTTGTCTGGCAGACGCAGGCCAGAATGGCGCTCAGGCAGAGCTTGATCAGCATGGACATATCCGTTTAACCCTCACATTTCACTTTACAGATCTTCGGGGAAATAATCTTCCTCGAGCATTTCCGGCTCTTCCTGCGCATCCTCTTCGATGTTGAGAGGCGTCGGAGACGGTGTCATTTCAATATAGCGGTCGGCCATGTCACCCATGGCTTCCGGATCAATGATAATATCGATGGCTTCCGGCGCAGGCGTCGGCGTAATTCTGCCCGGCGCATCCGGCAGCGGAACCGGCGTGGAAGCGAGAAGCTTGTCTTCCTCGACAACAGCCTGCGGTCTTGCCGTGGCAACAGGTGCAATGATAATCTCGGTGTTGTCGTAGTTGTCAGGCATTTCCTCTACCTCCGCATAATAACGAAGGACGAGTACGTTTTCGATGTGCTCAAAATCGGCGGCAGGCTCTACAACAATATAATGCTTATTGTCCTCAATAGCGCGCGTGCTCTCGCGGACATAGCCGATAAGCAGGCCCTTGGGGAACGACACGCCGACACCGGAGGTGATTACCCGGTCGCCAGGACGCGGAACACTGTCTGCCGAGAGATAATACATGCGGCACAGCGGCTCGCCGGTGCTGCCCAGCGTTCCTTTGACAGCGCCCTGATCGCGGCTGCTCTCGATCAACGCGGCAAGGCTGGCCTGATCGTCGATAACCGTGATGACCTTTGACGTCGTATCAAATACTTCGTATACATAGCCGACAAGGCCTTCAGACGTAATGACGGCCATCTGATCGTCAATGCCATCCTTGCGTCCTTTGTTGATGGTAAAGGTCGAGAAATAATTGCCGGACTCGCTGGCGATCACGCGCGCAAGAACCGGATTCATGGCGGCGCGGGCTTCGAATTCACCAAGAAGCGCGCGCAGCTGCGTATTCTCTTCCTCCAGCTCTTCATAAAGAATGCTGCGCAGAATCAGCTCGTCATTCTGCGCTTTGAGCTGGTTGTATTCATATTCGATGTTGCTGCGCAGCTTCACGCGATACAGATAATCCGAAACCAGCTGCGTACCCTTGGAAACCAATCCCTGAACAGGGGTGATGATGCCGGAGAGCAGTCCCTCCGGAGAGATCAGCTGACCAGTAGACTGATGATAGGCCGTCAGAATCATCATCAAAATCAGAATCAGCACGATGGCTCTGCGAAGAACGACGTACAGAAAAGGGTGTTTCTTTTTCATGAATCTATCATTCCTTTAATCAGGCTTCGCCTTTGCCGGTTACACCGAGCATGTCAAAATGATCGGCCATGTAACCCGCGCCAAGGGTCGTGCATTCGCCGGCGTCGCGCGCAACGGATACGGGAACGCCGAATTCAGAAGCAATCATTGAATCCAGATTGGGCAGCGCGGCGGAACCGCCGGTCAGGAAAATACCGTTTTGCAGGATGTCTGCAGCGAATTCCGGAGGAATGCGGCCGAGCACCCATTTGATCGCGGCGAGGATCTCCTTGAGCGGCTCGCGGATAGCTTCGCTGACCTTAGCCATGTTGACGTCAACCGTCAGCGGCATACCGGTTGCGATGTCGCGTCCGCGTACGACCGCGATATGCTCCATGTTTTCACCCGCACGCACATCGGCGAGGTCGAACTTGAGACGCTCTGCAACGCGATCGGTTACCATGATGGCGTGCTGTTTTTTGAGATAACCAGAAATCGCATCGTCGATCTTGTTGCCGGCAATGCGGATGGAATGCGAGAATACAATACCGCCCATGGAAACGAGCGCCACCTCCGTGGTGCCAGCGCCAATGTCCACGACAAAGCTGCCCTGCGGCTCATAAACGGGGAGGCCAGTACCCAAAGCGGCTGCAAAGGCCTGCTCGACAACGAAAATCTGGCGCGCACCGATGCGCTCCAGCGCATTGATGACAGCGCGACGCTCCACCTTGCTGACAGAGCCGGGCATGGTGACCACCATGCGGGGATTCACAAAATGGCGGGTGCCGATGGCCTTGCTCACAAAATAGTGAATCATAACCTGAGCCATCTCATAATCGACAATGACGCCGTCGCGAAGCGGATGAACGATACGGATATTACCAGCCGAGCGGCCAATCATTTCCTCTGCACTATCGCCTACCGCGATGATATTCTTCGTATTGTCTCCGCGCACGATGACGACTGAGGGCTCGTTGACGACGATGCCCTTATCCTTCACGTAAATACGCGTGTTGTTGGTACCAATATCCACAGCGATATCAGGTTTGACCAATTGAAACAATGCCATGTTCATACTCCTGCTTATAATCTGTTTATTCAGCCTGCGATTTCCATGAGCATGCTGCGCACAAGCGCCATCGGAAGTCCGACGACATTGGAATAGGATCCTTCGATTTTATCGATGAACATGCCGCCCATTCCCTGGATACCGTATGCGCCTGCTTTGTCAAGCGGCTCACCGCTTGCAACGTAGGCGCTGATCTCTTCGGCGCTGAGATCAACAAAGTGCACGCGCGTCATGTCCGCCTTGCTGAGACTTTTACCCGATGCAGTATCGATCAGCGTCACACCAGTAAATACGCTGTGCCAATTGCCGCTGAGCTCGCAGAGCATCTTCTCGGCATGCGCAGCGTCCTTCGGCTTTCCCAAAACTTCGCGGCAGAAGACAAGCGTATCGGCAGCCAGAATAATGGAGTCCTCGTGTTTGGCTGCAACGGCCTGAGCCTTTCTCCTTGAGAGTTCCAGAACCATGGATTCGGGATCCGAGAAAAAGGATTCGTCTGCGTCGGAAACGTCAACGGTATATGAAAGCCCCATCATATCCAGAATCTCTTTTCTGCGGGGAGAACCGGATGCAAGAATCAGGGGACGCGCGAGATTGATCACAAAAACAATCCTCCAGGATTTTTCATCATTTGGCTTTATTATACCATACTCTTTCTGCTTTTGCACATATTATTGAAGATTTGGTCAAAGCGATGAAAAACCGGGGTGTAATTTCCTCTCCCTTACAACAAAACAAAATCTGCGCCACACAACGTGTGACGCAGATCGTATGACGCATGTCAATCGAGGAAATCGATATGCTTTTCAGACATGGACTTCACGCGTGCCAGAGAATACACATCAACGCCCGCATCGACCAGGCGCTGGTGGCCAGCCTGGAAAGCTTTTTCAATCACAATGCCCATGCCGGCCACTTCGACGCCGGCCTCCTTTGCCAGACGCATCATGCCGAAAGCCGCCTCGCCACTGGCCAGGAAATCGTCAATAAAAAGCACTTTTTCGCCCGGATTCAGGAATTCCTTTTTCACGGAAAGCTCATAGCTGGTTCCCTTGGTGAAGGAATGGACTGTCGTCTGCAGCAAATCACCGGTCATGATACGGGAAGTCTGCTTCTTCATGATGACCAACGGCAGATTCATCGCAAGCGCAGTAAAGGTTGCCGGCGCAATACCGGAGCTTTCAATCGTCACAATGCGCGTGATGCCGCGATCCCTAAAATACTCGGCGAAGGCTTCGCCGACATGCTTCATCAATACAACATCTACCTGATGATTCAGAAAGGAATCAACAAGCAGAACATCCTGATTGATTGCCTTGCCCTTGGATACAATGGCGTCTTTCAACATTTGCATACTGGATTAATTCCTTTCCCTTGCAGATAATTGAGTTTTATTCTACCCTTTTTCTCAAAGGAGTTCAAGCTTTTTCTTAAAGAATTGCATTCAAATTGTGTTTTTCGCCGCTTTTGCCAAAGCGCTTGCCGGTTAGATGTGGATATAGCGGCAGGTATTGACCGCAGCTTGGCGTGCACTTGCAACCTGCGCTACAGGTATATGTTTGGGTCAGCAGAATCTGTGCACAGATAAGGAATGCATCCGGTCCAGCCTGATGTGAATGCAGCAGGCGGATAACTGCATCGAAGCGGATGTGTGCCGCGAGCGCAGCTGCAGTTGAAAGTGGCAGCTGCAATTCTGCATTGCACAGATGATGCTGCCCTGCCGCGTCACAGATACCGACACACAGTTGCATAGATAGACGATCTGTTGAGCATGCGTCACACATACGAGGGAGCACCTGAATATCTGTGACATTCAGGCTGGTCAGGCGAAGCGGAGAACACATTTGCTCCGGAATTTGCAGCTGGATGACGCCTTCATAAGCAAAGTGCATTTGTGAGCTTGCTTTTTGAAGGCGAAGCATACCGGGAGAAACACAGGCAGGCCTCAAATAATCAACCCCTTATGCTTTGGGCTGCTTTATTCTATGACAAGCAGAGTGATCGCGTGAAAAAAGACTATCGGCCCGAAAACAGAGAACAGACCGATAGTCTTTTAGTTGTGAAGATCGGATTTGATCTTGTTGATCAGCGTACTTAGTAAATCCTGCTCGGAGGCATACTGCGTCCAGTCAAACCACTGCGTTCTGGGATCATGCCTGAACCAGGTCCACTGGCGTTTGGCATATCTGCGAGAGCTTTGTTTGATCAACGCGACTGCTTCATCAAGCGTCATTTCTCCGTGGAGAGCACTGACAATCTCCTTGTAGCCGATGGCCTGCATGGCGCCGCCTTCAGGCTTGGGGGTGATTCCTTTAGCAAGAAGCGCCTGCACTTCCTGAACCAGACCGTCTTCCATCATCTGATCGACGCGCGCATTGATTCGCGCATACATCTGCTCTCGCGGAAGCGAGAGACCATAGACCAGAACGCGATAAGGCCCTTCCTTCCGCGTTTCGTTCTCCTGTTCGCTTCTTGCCTTTCCGGATGTCTCATAAATCTCCAGCGCACGGATCACGCGGCGGATATCATTGGGATGAAGCTTGCCTGCTGTGATCGGATCGACGGTTTCAAGCCGCTTGTGCAGCTCCGTTGGTCCACCGGGCAGCTTGGCAATTTGATTCAGCTCCTCGCGAAGGGCTGAATCCGCGCCATTTTCTCCCAGAGACATGTCATAGCTGATTGCCTGGAGATAAAGCCCGGTGCCGCCAACGAGCAGCGGCAGCTTTCCTCTGGACAGAATATCGTCGATCACCTTACAGGCCATCTCTCGATACATGGACGTCGTGAAGATCGTCTCCGGATCACAGACATCGATCATATGATGCGGCGCGGCAGCCAGCTCTTCCTTTGCAGGTTTCGCGGTGCCTATGTCCATACCGCGATAGATCTGCATGGAGTCCATAGAAACAATCTCAGCATTCAGAGCATCGCAGATGGCGATGGCGGTCTTTGTTTTTCCAGAGCCTGTCGGGCCGACAAGCGCAAGAATGGTTGGTTTCAATCGGCATTCCTCCGCGTCAATTGTTGATGCGCCTGAAGCGCTTTTCAATTTCGCTTCTGCTGAGCGTGATGACAAGCGGTCTTCCGTGCGGACAGGTTGGCGGCGCGCTGCTGGCAAGCATATCGGCAAGCAGAGGCTTGATTTCTTCCATGGTCAGCTTGTCGCCGCCCTTGATTGCCTTTTTGCAGGCCATCTGCAGGATGGCGTCGCGGCGCTTCTGATGCGTGGAGAGCACGCGAAGCTCGCCGAGATGATCGACCATATCCAGAAATGCGCTTCTGCTCTGCGGAATGCCCAGCACATTGGGCACGGCACGGATCTGATACGTGTGATCGCCGAAGGGCTCAATGTCAAAGCCGGCAGCCTTGATTTCCTCAGAGAAGGTTTCAATTTTTGCGGCATCCTGCGGCGTCACATGAACGACCTGAGCAACCATCAGGATCTGAGAACCTGTTCCAGCGTCAATCTCGCGCATGAGCTTTTCGTAGAGAATTCGCTCATGGGCAGCATGCTGATCGATGAGCAGCAGCTGCTTATCATTTTGCAGGATAATATAGGTATCAAACGCGACGCCGACCATGCTGTATCCCTCAAGAGCCGGACCAAGGTTTTCCTTCGGGGAATCCTTGAGCAGGGTTTCCTGAATGGGCTCTGCGGGTACGGGAGTCAGCGCTTTTTCTTGCTCAGGCCTTTCAATCTTTTCGGAAACTACAGGCTGAACAACGGGCGTGGCTTCAAGCACAGTCTGGGAAGCATACCCGGCTTTGGATGCCGCTTCCGGCTCAAGCGTCGTGATGATCTTGCTTCGGGCAGGCACCACGGATTCACGCAGTACGGAGGATTCGCGCTGAGCGGCGCCGCCGAAATACTGCGTGACAAACGAAGAAAAGGCTGCCTGCTCTTTGGGCGTCGGTTTGACGCGCTCAGCATGGGTTGTATCAGAAGAACTGCTTTCATCAGGCTTTGCAGCAGGGACACCGATGACATGAACTTTGATCTCTGGCTTTTCGGGTGCAGGAGATTCCGGTTCACGAATGGGGGTTTGGTTCTCTTTGCGTGCATCCTCTACACCCTGGCTGGTTTCCGTATCGATGACGCGAATACTGCCGACGACAGTCTGGGTTTCGGGCTCTTTGACAAGCGTCATCTTCGGCGCACTTTCCAGCGGAGAAACCGTAAAGCTATCCAGAATAGCGCCTTTCACATTCTGATAGATCAGGTTTTCATCGCTGAAGCGCACTTCCAGCTTGTTGGGATGAACGTTGACGTCCACCATGCTGACAGGCATCTGTATATTGAGCACGCAAACCGGATAATGACCGACGGTTACGCGCTCGCGGCATCCGTCCTCAAGCGCCTGCGTCAGCAGCGGACTGCGGATTGTTCGTCCGTTGACAATAAACGTCTGTCTCGCGCGATTGGATCTTGCCTGCAGGCCAACGCCAACGAGGCCGGACACAGCGACAGCGCCTTCAGACTTGACCGGTATCATGGCATTGGCCAACTCACGGCCATACAGGCAGAAAACTGCGCTGCGCAGATCGCCGTTGCCGGAACTGGAATATATCTGCTTCCCGTTATGGATAAGCCTGAATGAGATATTCGGATGGGCGAGGATCATGCGGGCAATTACTTCAGCGACCTTGGCCGCTTCAGTGACCGGCTTTTTGAGAAACTTGAGACGTACGGGCGTATTGAAAAACAAGTCACGAGCAACAATGGTGGTGCCCTGCGGGCTGGCCGCTTCACAGATGCTCTTAAAGACGCCGCCCTCGTTGATCGCCCGGGTACCGGTTTCTTCGCTGGCATGTCTGGTTGTCAGAACCAGCTTGCTGACGGCAGCAATGGATGCAAGCGCCTCACCGCGAAAGCCAAGCGTATGGAGATCGAATAGATCTTCAGATTTGCGGATTTTGCTGGTTGCGTGGCGCTCAAAGGCAAGCCGAACATCGCGGCTGGGAATGCCCTTTCCATTGTCAGTGACCCGCAGATAGGAGATGCCGCCATCGCGGATCTCAATGGTGACGCACGTGCTGCCTGCGTCCAGACTGTTTTCAACCAGTTCCTTAATGGCAGAAGCTGGACTCTCGACGACCTCACCTGCCGCGATTTTGCCGATAATCTCCTCTGTCAACCGGATAATGGGTCTGTCCTCCATGGCGTATCCTCCTTTCCTGAATAGATAAAGTGATTACGCGCGGCGCGCCTTTTCGCGCAGCGTAAAGAGTGTATTGAGTGCTTCGATTGGCGTCATCGCCATCACATCAAGGGCGCGGAGCTCTTCGACCAGATCCATCGCAGGCGCTTCAAAGAGATTGACCTGTTTGGGCTTCTTGTTGCTGTCATCGTCGAGAATATTCTGGCCAATGCTCTGCTGGCTGACGTCGTTTGTTTCGAGTCTTGCAAGGATCTCGTGCGCACGCATGATAACAGGTCTTGGAATGCCCGCAAGATGCGCAACATGGATACCAAAACTCTTGTCTGCCCCGCCGCGCTCAATCTTGCGCAGGAAGATCACGTCTTCGCCATGCTCCTTGACGCTGATGCGGTAATTGACAACGCCGGCAAGGCGTCCTTCAAGCTCGCTGAGCTCGTGATAATGCGTAGCAAACAGCGTCTTAGCGCCAATTTTCGCTGGATCAACCAGATACTCGACAACAGACCAGGCGATGCTCAAGCCGTCAAACGTGCTCGTACCACGACCGATCTCATCCAGGACGATGAGCGAATTCTTGGTTGCGCTGCGCAGAATGTGCGCCATCTCATTCATTTCAACCATGAACGTGGACTGACCGCTGGCCAGATCATCAGAGGCGCCGACACGCGTGAATATGCGGTCTACGATGCCAATGGTTGCGCTGTCTGCAGGAACAAAACTGCCCATATGCGCCATCAGCGTGATGAGCGCGACCTGACGCATATATGTGCTCTTGCCAGCCATGTTCGGGCCAGTGATGATCAGCATGCGGTTGTCCTGCTGATCCATGAGCGTGCTGTTGGGCACAAAAAGATCATCGCCATGAAGCCCGGCTTCGACCACAGGATGTCGACCGTTTTCGATGGAAAGCGTGCCGTCGGTGGTGATCAGCGGGCGGACATAATGATTG
>CAZACE010000034.1:0-10057 GCA_964483255.1 uncultured Oscillospiraceae bacterium | reverse complement strand
CGGTTCGCCGCCGGGCTATGTCGGCCATGGCGAGGGCGGCCAGCTGACGGATGCCGTGCTCAAGCGTCCTTATTCCGTTGTCCTGTTTGATGAGATTGAAAAGGCGCATCCCAAGATTTTCAGCCTGCTGCTGCAGCTTCTTGACGATGGTCAGCTCACAGACAGCGTGGGAAGAAGGGTCAATTTTAAGAATACCATCATCGTGATGACATCCAATGCCGGCGTATCTTTTGATATGGAAAAGAAGTTGGGGTTTGCATCCGGGAATACAGGCGATCCTGGCAAAGCGATCATGGCGCAGGTGAAGCAGGTTTTTCGTCCGGAATTCCTGGGCCGCATTGATGAATTGATTGTGATGCACAGCCTGACCCGTGAGGATGGCGAGCGCATCGCTGCGCTGATGCTCGGCAGGCTTGCCAAACAGCTGGGCAGGCAGGGCATCATGCTTGAGTATGACGATCAGGTACTTAGCTATTTGGCCGAAAAGGGCGTGGATTCCATGAGCGGCGCGCGTCAGCTTCGTAGGGTGATTTCCAAATATGTGGAAGATCTGCTCAGTGATTATCTGCTCATGGGCAGCCATGCAGGCGAGAGAATTGTCCTGGAGATGCGTGGCGAGCAGATCTGCATTGCCAGCGAACAGGAAGAATTGGTTATGGTATGAGACTTTCAAAGGCGGGAAATCCCCGCCTTTGATTTTGCGCAAGATATACTTGCAAGGGATACGCAGATGCTATAAAATATAAGGACATGAATTACGGGATAAGGAGGGGACGCTGTGAATCTGGAGCAGCTTCTGGGCAGGCTGAAAAATACGCCTTCCTTTATGGAGAATGTCACGCATTGGGAGACGATTCCGGCCAAAGAGGCCGTTTACGATGCGTTCCCGCCGGAGCTGGATGAAAGAATAGCGCCTGTGCTGAAAAAGCGCGGCGTCTATCAGCTCTATAGCCATCAGCGGCAGGCGTTTGATCTTGCCGCGGATAAGAAGGATATCTGTGTCGTTACGCCGACGGCTTCCGGCAAGACCATGTGTTACAACTTGCCGGTGCTCAATACCATCCTGCATGAGCCGGATGCCAGGGCGCTGTATCTGTTTCCGACAAAGGCGCTCTCTGCCGATCAGGTTTCGGAGCTTTACGAGCTCATTGAAGCCATGGGCGTGGACGTAAAGACCTATACCTACGACGGCGATACCCCGGCGGCAGCGCGCCGTCAGGTTCGCCAAGCAGGCCATATCGTGGTTACCAATCCGGATATGCTGCATTCCGGCATCCTGCCGCACCATACAAAATGGGTCAAGCTCTTTGAGAATCTGCGCTATATCGTTATTGATGAAATTCATTCCTATCGCGGTGTGTTCGGCTCCAATCTGGCCAATGTTATCCGCAGGCTGCTTCGCCTGTGCGAATTCTATGGTTCCAAGCCTCAGTTCATCTGCTGTTCGGCGACGATCGCCAATCCCGGCGAGCTTGCCAGAACGCTGATTGGCCGCCCGGTTCAGCTCATCGATAAAAGCGGCGCGGCAAGCGGCGAAAAGCATATCGTGTTTTACAATCCGCCGGTGGTCAATCGCCAGCTTGGCGTGCGCAAATCCGTCCTTCAGGAGACGCTGCGTATCGCTTCGATGCTGGTGGATAACGATATTTCGACCATTGTCTTCGGAAAATCACGCCTGACGGTCGAGGTGCTCACGCGTCATCTCAAGGAGCGTGTGCGCGATCCGCTTGGCAATACGGGCCGTGTCCGCGGTTATCGCGGCGGTTATCTGCCTACGCTCAGGCGCGAGATCGAGCGAGGGCTTCGCAAGGGCGAAATCCGCGCTGTCGTTTCCACAAATGCGCTGGAGCTGGGCATCGACATCGGACAGCTGGACGCATGCGTCATGTGCGGCTATCCCGGCTCCATTGCAAGCACCTGGCAGGAGGCGGGACGAGCAGGCAGGCGCAAGAATACAGCGCTGACAGTTGTTGTGGCGTCCTCGTCTGCGCTGGATCAGTATATCGTGAATCATCCGGATTACTTCTTCGGACAGTCGCCGGAGAATGCGCTTGTCCATCCGGATAACCTGTATGTGCTCCTCAGCCATGTAAAGTGCGCGGCCTATGAGCTGCCCTTCGAGGTTGGAGAGCGCTACGCGAATGGTGTCTCCACAACGGAACTGCTGGATTATCTTTGCGAGGAGCGTATTCTTAATCAGACAGGCGGCCGCTATTACTGGATGGCGGAAGAATTCCCGGCAGCGGATCTGTCGCTTCGCTCTGTAAGTAGCGAGAACTTTGTAATCATTGATATCACCAACGCGGCGCATCATAATGTCATCGGTGAGATGGACCGGTATACGGTTCCGATGCTCCTGCATGAGCATGCGATTTATTTGCACGAGGGTCAGCAGTACCAGGTAGAAAAGCTGGATTTCACGGAGAAAAAGGCCTATGTGCGCAGCGTCGATGTGGATTATTACACGGATGCAGACCTTAACACCAGCGTGAAGGTGCTCGACGTCCTCAAGGAGCAGCCGCTTGGCGGCGGCTTGCTGGCCTACGGAGAGGTGCTGGTTACCTGGCTGGTGACGATGTTCAAAAAGTTCAAGCTTGATACGCAGGAAACGCTTGGCTTTGGCCCGGTGGATCTGCCCGAGCTGGAAATGCCGACCAATGCCTGCTGGTGGGCGCTGGATGAGTCGCTTACAGGCGGTCTTTCTATGGATGATCTGCAGGGTGGCATGCTGGGCATTGCCAATGCGCTGCGCCAGATTATTCCGCTGTATCTGATGTGTTCTCCGGGTGATATCTGCGTACAGTATCGCGTACGCGATCCGTTTACCAAGCTGCCGACGATCATTGTGTTTGACAACTATGCCGGCGGTATCGGCCTGAGCGAGCGTGTGTATGGCATGCGCAATCTGATCTTCAGCGATGTGCATGCGCTGATCAAGGATTGTCCGTGTGAGGCGGGATGCCCATCCTGCGTTGGCCCAATGGCCGAGGTGGGCGAGAAGGGCAAGGAAACGGCTTTGCTGCTCACGGAAAGGCTGATGGCGCTATGAGAAACCTGCGCGAAAAGCTCATGGCTGTGGCTTCGAGCACGCCCATCCAGCCGAAAGAAGCGCCGGTTCCTAAAAAGGAGTCGTTCTTTTGCCGGGAGCGCATTGTCCCCATGGACGAACTCTACGGCATAGAAAGCGTCACGCTGGAGGAAATCCGCGAGTGCGATCCACTGTTTACCGGCAGCAGCTGGGATTTGCGCCGGGTACTCTTTCTGGATACGGAAACGACGGGCCTGAGCGGCGGCGCAGGTACGGTAGCCTTTGAAATCGGCGTCGGGTTTATCGATGATCGCGGCATGGTGATCAGGCAGTACGTTATGCGAGATTACAGTGAAGAAGGTCCGATGCTTAGCGAGATTGCGGCGCTTTTCGGTCGTTTTGATACGGTAGTTTCCTTCAATGGAAAATCTTTTGATCTGCCGCTGCTGGAATCCCGGATGGTGATGAACCGCATTCGTCTTGCCGTTACGCAGATGCCTCAGCTGGATCTTTTGCATGCAGCCAGGCGCGTATATAAGCTGCGCCTTAAACGCTGCAATCTTGCTTCGCTGGAGGAGGCCGTGCTTGGCCAACAGAGACATGACGATTTGCCGGGCTCGCAGGTACCCCAACGGTATTTCGATTATATTCGAACGAAAGAATTCTCGCTGCTGGAGGACGTCCTGCGTCATAATTTCGACGATGTAAAAAGCCTCGCCTGCCTGACGGGCCATCTGTGCGCGGTATTCCACCAGCCGGAATTGCTTGTCCATCCGCAGGATCTTTACAGCGTGGGCAGGACGCTCATGCGAGGCGGAAAGACGCACAAAGCCAGAGCCTGCTTCAAAATCCTGGGAAAAACCACACTTTCTGCACAGGCGCATATGCATCTGGCCGTCAGCTATAAGAAGGAAAAGGAATGGGCGCAGGCGCTTGAGACATATCGGAATATGATTTCTCAGGGAGCCGGAGGAATTTGGCCGTATATTGAGATGGCCAAGTATTACGAGCATGTTGCCAAGAATCCGGAGCGTGCCCTGCATTATGCCAATGGCGCACTAAGATTTGCACTCAATACGGCGCCTTTATTGGGCGAGAATGATCGGGATACTACGCTGATTCGCAGGAGAATCAGCCGTCTGAAAGAGAAACAGAAAATAGCAATGCTAGAAGAAATTCGGGAGGAATGAAAAATGAGTTTCATGGGTAATCTGGCCGGCAACAAGGCGCTGAGTGCGCACAGCAAAGGCGATTACAGAACGGCGCTTAAGCTGTATGACGAGGCTTATGAAAAGGGTATGGATAAGCCGAGGCTGCTTAAAAGCTACTGCGTGCTGCTGATCCGCACGAGCCAGTTTGACAGAGCGCTGGAGATCATCAAAAAGCTGGAGCAGATGCCCATCGACGCGAAGGGAAAGACTGACCTGCATATCAATTATGCGATCATTCTCTGGAAGAAAGGCCATCTGGATCGTGCCATGGAGATCCTCGAGGATGAATTCAGGCATACCAAGAACGGTACGCTTTACAGCATCATCGGCTATCTCAAAATTGAGCAGGGAGATCTCGAAGAGGCGATTCGTTTCAACAAAGAGGCTGTCGAGTATGACGAAGAGGACGCGGTTTTTCTGGATAACCTCGGCCAGACGTATTACAGGCTGGCGGGCGATAAGGAAACGGCGAAGATCTACTTCGACAAGGCAATCGCCATCAAGCCCAAGTCCATCGATACCAACTATTTTCTGGCGCTCTATGATATCGAAAACGGCGATATTGAGAGCGCAAAGGACAGACTGGATACCGCACGCCTGGGCATGACCTCTCCGCTGAATTACGCGACGCCGGAGATGATCGACTTGAAGCGCGATGAATTGCGGAATCTGTAACCATAGAAAGTATAACGCCGCATGGAAGTAATGCTCCGTGCGGCGTTTTCTGTTGCGTTTCTATTCTGTTTGACTGGAGAGGACGGGAAACAGGCTTCGCAGACCGGCAAGAAAACCGGAGGAGCCGGAGGATGCAACCTGGGCCAGCTGGACGGCCTGCTTGCCCTCCAGCCAGATGCCCTGCTGAAGGAGTTCTTCATGAATGGGAATGATCCGGTAGGTATACAGCACGCCGGGTACGGCGCTGTGATCCTTGTATGTGACATTTTGTCCGCTGGATCCTACGATTTCCGTCAAAATTATGGATTCGCCTACGGCGTCACGCTGGATGCGGTAGCGCGCGGCATCGGTTGCTTTGAAGTGCAGTTCGGGATATCCGCCTGCATCGTGCGCCACATAGAATGATGCGGGCGCAGACGGTGCATTCCAGATATCAGAAACGGCATACGGTCTGTTGCTGATGGTGAATACCTCGCTCATGCGATAATCCTTGGGCGTAGCGTCTCCGGCGAGCATGACCGAGCCGCGCGCTGTGATGGCCCGCTTGTCCAGCGTGAGCCAGATCATCCCATCCGGCGCGGTGAATTGAGGCTTGTCTCTTCCTGCGTAAACCTCTTTAAAGAATGCTGCGGCGACAGACGCCGTGTTCTTTCCGCCTGTAATGCCGTTTGGAATCTTGTGCGACGAATCGGTCTGGTCAAAGCCCATCCATACGCTGACAGAAAGCTCGCTGTTGTATGCTGCCATCCAGATATCCCGATTGCCGCCTTTCATGGAGACGGTTCCGGTTTTTCCGGCAATTGGTGTATTTGCTGATAGCATGCGTGTTCCTGTTCCGTTTGAAACGACGGATTGAAGCAGTGAAGTCATCAGATAGGCATTCTGTTCGCTGATGACACGCTTGGCACTTGATTCTCTTTTATACACCGTTTGCCCGCTTGTATCGACGATTTTTTCTATGCAGTAAGGCTCGTGATAGATACCGCCATTGGCAAAGGGAACATATGCTGCTGCCAATTCAACCGGCGTAACACCGTAGGTCATCGAGCCCAATGCAAGAGACAGATTGCGATCACTTTCCTGTGTGGGAATTCCCATCTTGTTCAGGTAATCGATGGCGCTGTCAATACCAATTTCTTCCAGAAGGCGCACGGCAGGAATGTTGAGCGAATTGCGAAGCGCAGTCCGCAGCGTCACCTTTCCGTAATATCTGTCTCCGGCATTCTGCGGTGTATATCCGCCGGCAAAGCTCGTCTTCTCGTCCAGGAGTACAGAGGCGGTCGTATAGCCTTTTTCCAGCGCAGGGCCGTAAACACTGAGAGGTTTGAGCGCAGACCCGGGCTGCCTGCGCATCTGTGTTGCTCGATTGAGACCACGCTTTACGGCATAATCTCGTCCGCCGATCATGGCACGAACGGCGCCTGTCTGGATATCGACCACAGCCATAGCGCTTTGGACAGGCGTTCCGTCTGAGGAGGCGGCAGGAAACAGCGATTGGTCGGCGTAGACCGTGTCGGCTGTTTTTTGCAATGCAGGATCATAGGCTGTGTAGATGGAAAGACCGCTGGATATCACCTCACTGGAGGTCATGCCCAAAAGAGCGCCGCTTTCGTGAATCACTTCGTCGACATACCAGTTATCCAGCAGGATTTCTTCGCTTTCAGCAAGCACCCAGATGCTTTCATTTTCGGCGGATTCGTATTCCTCTTGGGAGATAAAGCCGTTATCCAGCATGGTACTGAGGATGTAGCGTCGGCGCGATGCATTGCTTTGAGGACTGATGTGCGGTGCATAAATAGAAGGAGCCTTGATGGATGCGGCCAGACTGGCGCTTTGCGCAATCGTCAGCTCTCTTGCGTCAATGCCGAAAAAAGAACGTGCGGCAGCCTGAATGCCGTAGGCGCCCCTGCCAAAGTAAACGGTATTGAGATACATTTCAAGGATCTCATCCTTGCTGTAGCGTTTCTCAATCTGAAAGGCCAAATGGATTTCTTCCAGCTTTCTGCGTATGGTCTTTTGACTGCTCAGGTGCGTCAACTTGGCCAGCTGCTGTGTGATGGTGCTGGCGCCTTCGGCTAAGGATCCGCTTCTCAGGTTACTTCTCAGCGCACCAAGTATCCGGTAGACATCGATGCCGTTATGTGAATAGAAACGCAGGTCTTCCGCGGCAATGAAAGCAAGCTGCGTATGTCTGGGAATCTCGGAAAGCGGCAAGAGCGTGCGATTCTCAGCGCCGCGGACGGTACTCATCAGATCGCCGTTTTTGTCATAGATCGAGGAAGTTTGCGCGAGCGCATGCAGCTTGTCGGAGTCCAATGTCTGCCAGTTGCCGACATCAAAGACGACAAATAGCATAACTGCCAGCGTCAGCGCGGCAATGAGGAACAATGCGATTGAGACGAGGAAACGCTTTCCTCTTTTTTTCTTCATTCTGCCCGCCTCCCTGCCAGCAAAGAAATTTCATTCTGCCTACTCTTTTTCCCCGAATAGAAAGAAAATATGCGGGAAAGAGGCATGAATGTGCACACATATCATATATATAAACGGATCGGATCACAAAGGTTTCGGGAGGAGTGTAATGATTACAGAAAGAATGGATGACCAGCTGATTGCCTACTTAAGCGGAGAAATCGACCATTGCTGCGCACAAAAACTACGCGGAGAGATCGAAAGAGAGCTCCAGGATCAAAGCATAAGAAAGCTGATCATGGATTTTTCGCATGTCAGCTTTATGGATAGTTCCGGAATCGGTATGCTGATTGGACGGTACAAAACCATGTCAGACAGGGGCGGATTGGTGTTTGCACGAAACATGCAGCCTTCGGTCAGACGATTGTTTCATATGGCAGGCTTGCACAGGATTATTGCCGAGCAGGAATCGGAAGGCGGTATAGTGCGATGAAAAACGAAATGGAACTCACATTCAGCGCGATTGCTGAAAATGAAGTGCTCTCGCGCATGGTCATCAGCGCGTTTCTTGTCCGGGTGAATCCGACGATGAGCCTGATTTCCGAGGTGCGTACGGCAGTCAGTGAGGCGGTGACCAATGCGATTGTCCATGCTTATCATGAGCAGGATGCGGGAAAGGTACTTTTGCGCGCTGCGCTTGAAGAAGATCGCGTGACAATCGAAGTCGAAGACTTTGGCTGCGGCATTGAGAATATCGAGCGTGCGATGACGCCGTTTTATACGTCGCAGCCGGAAAAGGAAAGAAGCGGCATGGGTTTTTCGCTGATGCAGTCCTTTATGGATGGAATCCAGGTTACATCGCAGCCGGGAAAAGGCACAAGGGTAACGATGACAAAGCTTCTGTGCGAGGATGGTATAAATGCCATCTGACGCTTTTGTGTCCTGTGAGATTGACAATCAAAAGAAAACGGAGGAACTTGAGATTGAAGAGCTCGTGCAGAGCCATCAGCAGGTAATCCATGCGCTGGCGGGACGCATGCGGTGTGAGCAAATCAGCAGGGAAGAGCTTATTCAAGCGGGAAACCTTGGGTTATTGCGCGCAGTTTCGCATTATGATGCATCGCGAGATGTGAAGCTGATCACATATGCGCTGCCGTGGATACTTGGAGAAATGCGCCGTGCATGCAGGCGGATGCTAAACTGCACATATTCTCTGGATCAGCAGGTGGACGGGGAGGGCCAGTCGCTGTATGACGTGCTTGTTGGCGAAAGCGGCATCGATATCATCGGGATTGATCTGCGTCTTGCGCTCTCCAGATTGAATCCGGACGAGCAGATCCTGATCTGTCTGCGGTATTATCGTGATAAGACGCAGAAAGAAACAGCATTCATCCTGAAGAAAAGTCAGGCGCAGATCAGCAGAATGGAGCGGCATGCCCTGGATACGCTCCATGCTTTGCTCAGCTGATGGGGGAAAGAAGGAGGCTTAATGCCATGGAAGCAGCGGAGAGCAGGCATCTGAGCAGCGCGAAACGAATCAGGGTCCACATGCTGATGCCGATTGGTTTGAGAAGAGCGTGGTTTTGCGTGATAATGGATAATCCGCCGAATCCCAGGGCGGCTGAGAGAAGGATACCCTTGGTTGTGACGGGTAAACTGCTTTGCCAAATGGCATGTGCACCGCCAGAGACTTCCAGCGCTGCATGTATGAGCGGATGCACAGTGGAAAACGGATAAAGACACTTGGCCATGATTGAGGCGAGCACACTATAGCAGATCACGCATCCTCCAACCTGCAGGATGGCATCAATGCTTTGTGCAATCGGACTAACGGCAGAATTGACAGCTAAAGGCGAAGGTATCCTGTGCGCTTTGCCTGGCTTTTTGCAGCATGCGATGCCAGCGCAGGAAAGGGCGCTCAACCAATGACAAAAGAGCAGTCTGCGACTGAGCGATTCGCTGTTTGTCCAGGTTCTTATGGTACCGAGGATGAACATCGGGCTGATTGTTCCTGCCATTGCGCAGAGAGGATAGATGCTCTTTGGTGAAAGAAATTGCGCATGAGAGGCAATCATTGCAGCGCCGCTTGGCGAACCGCCAAGCAGCCCCAACGCGGCCGTGGCGGGCTCTTCTGGCAGATTGAGCGTCTGCAGGCTTCGGCAAAGAAGGCGGCTGAAGAGCATGTAAGGGAAAAGAACGGGCACAATGCTGATACTCCAGATACGCATGGCCTGAAGCGCGCTTTGCGCAGTATCATCGGGATACGCGATCAGAAAGAGGATGACAAACAGATAAAAGAAGACGGACATGAAGCCTCCTAGAGTCGGTTTTGAAAGAGCGTATGAAAAACAGCATCGAGAATTGACGCGGATTTTGCATGCAAATATTTATTTTTTTAGAAAAATAAGCGAAAAACAGGGCTGTCGAGGTTGCGCGCGAACCGAATGCCGTGCTATAATGACCGATGTAGCAAAATCAACCGGGAGGTTTTATATTATGTCTGGCCATTCCAAGTGGGCGAATATCAAGCATAAAAAGGGTAAGGCGGATGCCGCCCGCGGCAAGATCTTTACCAAGATCGGTCGAGAGATTGCCATTGCCGTGCGTGACGGCGGCAACGATCCTGCGACTAATGGTAAGCTCCGCGACATCATCGCAAAGGCTAAGGCTGCCAATATGCCCAATGACAACATCAAGCGTTCTATCGCAAAAGCGGCAGGCGAACTGGGCAGTG
>CAZACE010000033.1:0-10352 GCA_964483255.1 uncultured Oscillospiraceae bacterium | reverse complement strand
GAATTTAGTCGGTTCATTATCAACATTATTATCAACCGCGCTATTGTTCATAGATGCGTATATACAATCTTTGATCTCATCGCCGCTCTCATCCACAAACGCAAGCCGCATCTGAATTTCATATGTAGTATCCTGTGCAACCGCCAGCACAGGCAGCAGGCACAGCGCGGCCAGCAGCACCGCAAACAGCCTGCGCAAAAATGCATGGTTCATGCTTTCATCTTCCTCCCAAATCCAAAATCACTCAGTTTGTTTTCGAAAATTATAGCGCATATTTTCCGGCAATTCAACTTCTTTCTCCCCAAAAACGACTGTTTGCCAAAAAGAAAAAACGCCCGACTGCGCATCACAGTCGGGCGAGTTTGAACTCTTGAATTAGTTCGCAGAAGCAGTTTCGGCTTCCATGTTGATGACCTGCTTACCGTCATAGTAACCGCAGTGCTTGCAGACACGGTGAGCGAGCTTCATCTGCTGGCAGCGCGGGCACTTGACGATACCGGGCGCGGACAGCTTCCAGTTCGCGCGACGCATACGGCCGCGAGACTTAGAGATTTTTCCCTTCGGACAAGCCATTGTTTACACCTCCTCATCCTCATTCAGCAAAGATGCTAATGCCGAAAAAGGATTTCTGCGAGTCAGATCCTTCTGGCACGAACACTCATAGATGTTCAGGTTAGTGCCGCACTGGCTGCACATCCCGCGGCAGTCCTCCTTGCAGAGCACGCGCGAGGGCATTTCAAGCAGCAGGACGGTTCGCACCGCCTCATCCAGCTCGAGCACATGGCCTGAGTACATATATTGATCATCATCCACATCGCGCGCTTCGCTGTATTCGCCCTTATCGCGGATAAAGGCTTCTTCAAGGTCCGCCTCGACTTCCGTCTCGGTGGGCTCCAGGCAGCGGGCGCAGGGGGACTCGATCACCGCGCGGGCAACGCCGCGCACAATGACGGTCTCATCGGCGAGCATATACGTGCCGGAAAGGGAAACCGGGCGGACATACGAAATCGTATCGCCGTTCCAATGATCCTCGCCCCAGACATCTTCCAGCTCAAACGCCACATCGACGCCCTTCTTTTGGATGCCCTTGGTGATATCCAGCTTCATCATTTCACCTCAAAGTTGACCGTTCCATATTATACGCACAATCCATAGGATTGTCAAGCGCAAATATTACAGATTGGAAACAATTTCCAGCGTGTCACGGGCGATCGGCAGCTCCTCGTTGGTCGGGATGCGCAGAACCTTCACGGTGGAGTCATCGGTGGAGATGACGCCGCAGCAGCCGCGAACGTTCTTGGCCGGATCGATCTTAATGCCCATCCACGCGAAGCCCTCGATGACCTTCTCGATCGCCTCGGTGTCGTTCTCGCCGATGCCGGCGGTGAAGACGATGGCGTCCGCGCCCTGCACAGCGGCCATGTAAGAGCCGATGTACTTCTGCAGGCGATAGGTCCAGATGTCAACCGCGGTCTGCGCCTGCTCGTCGCCGGCGGCAGCGGCAGCTTTGACGTCGCGCATGTCGGAAGACACGGACAGGCCGGCATAGCCGGACTTCTTGTTCAGGGTGTTGAGCATCTGATGGATGTCCATGCCGGTGTTGTCCATGATGTACTCGAGGACGGCCGGATCGAGGTCGCCGGAGCGGGTGCCCATGACGATGCCCTCAAGCGGGGTGAGACCCATGGAGGTATCCACAACCTTGCCGCCGACGATCGCGCTCAGGGAAGAGCCGTTGCCCAGGTGGCAGATGATGAACTTGCAGTCCTTGGGATCCTTGCCCAGCAGCTTCGGGGTCTCGCCGGCGATGAAGCGGTGAGAGGTGCCGTGGAAGCCATAGCGGCGAACCTTCAGGTTGGTGTAGTACTCATACGGAATGGCATAGAGGTACGCCTTGGGCGGCATGGTCTGATGGAACGCGGTGTCAAAGACAGCGACGTTCGGCTTGCCCGGCATAACCGCCTGGCAGGCCTTGATGCCCGCGATGTTCGGCGGCTGATGCAGCGGTCCGAGCGGCACGAGGTCTTCGATAGCCTTCATGCTCTCTTCAGTAACCAGCGCGGAGGCCTTGAAGGTCTCGCCGCCGTGCAGAACGCGATGGCCGCAGGCGCCGATCTCGTCCAGGGACTCAATCGCACCGTTTTCCTTATCGGTCAGCGCTTCGAGAACAGCCGCAATCGCCTCGGTGTGGTCGGCCATGTTGCGGGTGAACTCGATCACCTTGTTGCCCTCGGCAACGGTCTGCTTGAAGTGGGTGCCCTCGATGCCGATGCGCTCGACAAGGCCCTTCGCCTTGACGGACTCATCGTCCATGTCGATCAGCTGGAACTTCAGAGAAGAAGAGCCAGCGTTGATAACCAGAATCTTCATGGGAATCAACCTCCGTTTTTTTGATATGGCAGAATATTTCTCACATGCCCCCAAAAAGGCGCATGCTATCCCTGTTCACATTGTGTTTGCGCTTTTACAATTCCCTTTTGCGTGCTATAATAGACAAGACAACACAAAAAAGCGTCCATGCACATAGACACAAAATGATTATACCTCATTTTGGACGCTTTGAAAAGGGATTTTTACTCCAAACCATCCAAATTAAGGAGCAAAATTATGCAGGTCTGCGGCGTCATATGTGAATACAATCCCTTCCACAAGGGCCATGCGCTGCATCTTGCGCGCGCAAGGGCGCAAAGCGGTGCGGACTATGTCGTCTGCGTCATGAGCGGCAGCGCCATGCAGCGCGGCGTATTCGCCCGCCACGACAAATGGACCCGCGCCCGCATGGCGCTTACAAGCGGCTGCGATCTGGTCATCGAGCTGCCTGCGCGCTTTTGTGCAGCGCCCGCCGAGGAATTCGCCCGCGGCGGCGTTTCCCTGCTTGCGTCTCTTGGCGTCGTCACGCATCTGTCCTTCGGCTGCGAAAAGCAGGCGCTGCCAGTTCTCGCGCAGGCCGCCTCGGTTTTATCCGAGGAATCCCCGGCCTTTAAAGAAGCGCTGCGCAGTCATCTCGATCGGGGTCTGCCTTATCCCCGCGCCCGCGCGCTTGCCGCCGGGAAGGCAAGCGGCATCGAAAATCTGGAGTCGCTGATCTCCCTGCCCAATGCGTCCTTAGCGATCGAATACCTGCGCGCGCTGCCGGAGTCCATCTCTCCCGTGCCCGTCGTGCGCGAGGGCGCAGGATATCACGACGCATCCATCGCCGCTCTTGCCAGCGCCACGGCCGTCCGCGCAGCGCTTGTGCGCGGCGACATGAACGCGGCGCTTGCCGCCGTGCCCTGCCCAGCGCTGCTTGAGGCGGCGGAAGAGCGCGGCGATATCCACGAGGAAGATGCGCTCACCACCGCGCTGCTCTATCGTCTGCGCATAAGCAGCGCCGAATCCCTCCGCGAGATCGACGGCATGGACGAAGGGCTCGAATACCGCTTCCTCGCCGCCGCGAAAACCGCGCGCACGCGCGATGAGCTGATTCTTGCCGTTAAATCCAAGCGCTATACCTATGCGCGCATCTCGCGCGTGTGCATGAATATCCTGCTGAACGTGACGAAGGATTTCGTCCGCGAGCACAATATGCCGACTTACGCCCGCGCTTTGGGCTTCAGGCGCGACGCGCAGCCGCTTCTTCGCGCCATCAAGGATCATGCATCCATTCCGCTTGTCACCAAGGCCGCCGATTACGAGGATCCGCTCTTCGCGCTGGATATCCGCGCGCAGGATCTGTGGTCCCTGGGCTGCGCCGCGCCCGAGCTCAGGCGCAGCGGACGGGACTACGTCACCGGCCCTTCCATCATCTGAAGCAAAGGAGGAAAACGCCTTGCGCATATTCGCCGTTCCCGCCGCGATCCTGCTGGCCTGCTGCCTGTATATGCCGCTGCCCGCCGCAAAGGATACGCTCTTTCGCCTGATTTCCCGCGCGTATGCCGCCGCGCTTCGCCCCTTCACCCGACGCACGGGCGAAACCGACGACGCGCATGCGCAGATCGTGTTTTTCCTGCTGCTCTCTAGCGTGCTTCTTTTGCTCGGCGCCATCCATCCGCTGGTCGCCATGCTGCTCATGGCGCCCGCGTTCACAGGGCTAAGCGTGCTGCCTGCCTGCGCGCGCGTCAAGGACGAGCTGGATTCCGGCAAATACGTGAGGGATATTCCCTCTTACGAAGCGCTTGTGCGCGACGCCTGCGCCTCCCTCGCTCCGGCGTTCATCGAGGGCGTCGTCGCTCCGATGATCCTGTGCGTTTTGGGTATGCCGCTGCATCTTGGCGCGGCTCTCGGCGGGATCTATACGACGCTGCGCGCGCTTGAACACGATCTGAGCGCCAGCCCGCGCATACTCTCGTCCATCCATCGCCTGTCCGATCGCGTCTTCGTCTTCTTTCTCCTGCTCTGCGCCGGCGCGGTTGGCCGCAATCCCCTGCGCACCAGCGGCCGCTGTGCCGATGATCGCCTTTTGAGCATCCTCTCCATCAGCCCCGGCGCTTCCGATTCCCGCGCGCCTATGGCCGGCGATATCACGCAGGGCGTTTTCCTGTGCGGTTTTGCCAGCGCCATCCTCTGCTTTGCGCTGTGCGCACTGGGGTTTGTGCTGTGCCGTTGATTTTTCTGAAAGATACAAACATGGCTTCGCATTCTGCTGCGAAGCCATGTTTTATATTCATCTTTTGCTCAGCTGAGCAATTCTCTCTCCAAGAATCTTTAACCCCAACGCGCACAGCGGCATCATATACACCATATACGGATAGATGTACTGGCTCTTGGCCTCCATCAGCGTATGGAACAGGAAGCCGCCGATCACGATCACAGGCAGCGCCATCGCCGCCGCATTCTTCCTGCGCGCAAACAGACTGCCCGTGCCGATGCACGCCAGCACATAGAGCATCTGCTGATAGATATTCATATACCGGCAGACCAGATCATTGAGCGCGCCCTCGCGGAAGAGCATGATCGCAGCGCCGTTATAATTGCCCTGATATGCGCAGCGCAGGCCGTAGCTCATCACGCTGACCGTTGGCTCCAGCCACTGGCTGAGAATCTTTTCCTTAAAGAACAGCAGCGCCGCGCCCGGATCGGCCGCAATCTCGGCAAGCCGCCTGCTCAGATCCGCCATCACAATGGCGCTCTGCTCCTCCTTGGGCAGATACAGATCATAGAACACGCCCGCATAGCCCGTATACCAGCCCGGCGTCACGCCCTCCTGCGGGGTAATCGCCATCACCAGCCAGGTAAGGAGGCTCTGGTTTTCATCCAGCGGGAATCCCGCGCGCAGCTCATACTGCCAGATGACCAGCCTGTTGATCAGATAGCCCACCACAAACGCGCAGGCAGCAAAGGCAATCGGCCTTGCATCCCGGCTTTCCATGGCATAGAGCACCGCACAGATCAGCAGCGCAATCGTCACCACGATACCGTTGGGCTTGAGCACATAGCCAAGACCAAGCGCGATCATCATCACCGCCAGCAGCCGCACGCGCTTTGTCCGCAGATAGCGCGCAAAACACCAAAGCGCCAGCGCCCCGCAAAAAATCATCGGCAGCGTGCCGTAAACATAGTGGTTATACAGGAACGCCGGAAGATACAGCATATAAAGCAGCACCGTCACCCAGCTCTTCACCGCGAGCACATCCTCGGCAAACGCCGCCAGCAATCCCATAAAGCCGACGCTCAGGAACACGTTGATGCACTGCATCACAATATCCACATCCAGCATCGGCAAAAGGCGGCAAATCGTATCGATCACCAGGCAGATGCCCAGCTGATAGGACGAGCCGCGGAAATAACCCCAGTGCAGCAGCTCATAATCCCCCTGCGCAAATCGCTCCGAGGAATCCACCACGCAGCCAAAGTCCGTCTCGGAAATCAGCCCGACCGCGATCACCCACACGAGCGCCGCCGCTGCCCACAGCGCAAGCATGAGCGCGTCAAGCTTCCTGCCGCCCACGCGCTCAAGCAGCGCCTTCACAGCGAGCATCGCGCCGACAGCAGCGGCCGTCAGCAGCAGATTCGCAAAAACGTTCTCCGCAAGAAACTCAATCGAATCCTCAAACGGACCGTCCAGCCCCAGCTTCGCCAGCGTCGTAAAGCTCAGCACGGTCAGCCAGACCAGGATGCACATGAGCAGCGCAATCGCCGCTTTACTTAGAAGGGCGAACCCCCCCCCCGCGTAAAATTTCGCGCTTTATCTTATCCGTCACTTTTGCCTTCCTCCACACCCGTACCCATTCCCAATCATGCACAGTCCTCTGGCTGCCACCGGCATCATCAGCATGATATACATATACAGATACTGCGACTTTGCCTCAAAGATCATGTGATACAGGCAGCCGCCGATGGCGCTGATTACAAGCGCAAGCGCCGCGCCCGCCGCCTTCTTCTCCCGCGCGAGACCGAAAAGGCCAATGGCAAAGAGCAGGTAAATCATCTTCTGGAAAACGGCCATGTATCCCTCGAGCACCCTGCGCAGCGTGCCGCCGTCTTCAAAAACCGCCTTTGTCATCTCGCCAAGCGCGCCGCTGTGCGCGCACAGGTCGCCATACCACATCGCGCCATAGGACGGTTCCAGCCACTGGCTGAGCAGCTTATCTTTAAAGAACGCCAGCGCCATGCCCGGGTCGGCCTTCATTTCCTGAAGCCTTGCCGCCAGATCCGCCGATGCGATTTCAAATTCCTGCTGCGCCGTCACGTCGAAGGGGAAGAACCGCTCGGTATACCGGTTGAACCAGCCAGCCTCTGCGCCGCCGCGCTGCAGGCCCATCACCAGCCGCGCGAGCATGCTCACATCGCCCGTGAGCTTTACGCCCGCACGCAGCTCATACTGCGCGATCACCGCCCGCAAAAGCAGCACAGAAAGCGCCACGGAAACCGCCGCAAAGCCCAGCAGCTTCCAGTCCCGGCTTTCCATCACATCCAGCACCGCGCAGATGAACAGCGCGATCAGCGGCACAGCCGCATTGGGCTTGAGCATATACGCCGCCGCGATGCACAGCACATAGCCGACGCCCAAGCGCGCCTTTCTCTTTTTCAGATACAGCGCAAAGCACAGCACGGCAAGCGACGCCATCAGCAGCATCGGCAGCGTGCCATAGACGAATATGCACTGCAGCGCCATCGGCAGGAAAAGCACGAAAAGCAGCAGCGCCGCTTTTGCCTCCTTTTCGCCAAAGAGCACGCGGCTGAGCACGCACAGCGCCGCCGCGATCCCCGCCGAGAGAAAGACATTCAGCCCTTGCATAAACAGCGAAAGATTCAGTCCGGGCAGCACGCGCTTCATGATTTCCATTGGCAGACAGATGCCCAGCTGATAGGAATAGACATTGAAATAGTCGATCTCCAGCGGCTTATAATTGCCGCGGGCAAAGAGCTCCGCGCCCTCGATCACGTAGGCAAAGTCGTACATCTGCACGACGTTCGCGCCAATGACCAGCAGCAGCGTCATCGCGCACCACGCGCCAAGCAGCCCCGCGCCCAGCTTCACGCCCGAAAAACGGCAGATTCCCCGAAGCACGAGCAGCGTGCCCGCCGTCATGAGCAGCACCAGCAGCATATTGGTCATCAGGCCGTCCTGCGTAAAGACGATCGCCTCATGCGACCAGCTCTGTTTGCAAAGATGCGCCGTTACGAAAAGACCCGCAGCGGCAAGCCCTGCAAACAGCACTGCGCCCACCAGCAGCGCCGCCCTCTGAAAAAACCGCGCAAGGCGTTTCATTCCCTCGCCCATGCGTCGTCCTCCCCATCGTTTCTTTTGCAAATTTCATTTACAGGCTCATCAGGTGCGCAATCACGCTCTCGGCCCAGCCGTCAAACGTATCCGGATTCATGTCATAAAGCAAGCCGGTCATGTCCTGCGCGCCGCGCGTCAGCTGCACAATGCTCTCGCCGAGCTGACCCTGCGCCGAGGTGACGATGCTCTTTTCCTCAAGCAGCGCCTTCACAAAGGAGATCGCCGCCTCCCTGCGGTCCGCATCCTGCCAGCAGCTGCGGCTGACCGCCACGCCGAATGCCGGCGTGCCCACGACCACAGCCCTCATCTGTCCATCCTTCGCCGGCAGACTGATAACCTGCACATGCTCCGCGCGCTCCGGCGCAATCAGCTGCGCGAGGATATCCGCATCGATGCGCATTGCCGCCTCGCCGGAAAGGAATTTGCTTTCCGCGTCCATATCGGTCATATTCCAGGGATCGCTGCCGAACGCGCCCACCTGCGTGAGCGTCGTGAGCACATCCTTCGCGCCGTCCAGCGACGCCTGCTGTCCATACTGATCCGCGCCCGCACCCGAAAGCGCCGCGCAGTCCAGCACAATCTCGCTCCACTCGCAAAGCGCATTGGCGATCGGCAGCACGCCGTTCTGACCGAGAACCATGCATACGGCCAGCAGCTGCTCAAATGTTTGGGGCACCTGCAGACCGTATTTCTCCAGCACATCGGTATTGACGTAGAGTCCTTCGAAGTACAGCCGCACGGGAGAGAGGAGCATGCTGCCGTCGCCCTCGCGCATGGCGGCAAACTTCTTCGCGCCGATATCCGGCGCAGCGGCATAAAGCTCCGGCGCGCTCACCAGCTCATTGACCGTAAGGCCGGAATTCACCGGCAGCACGACCACATCCGCCCCGCCGCCTGCGAGCATGGAGCGCATCGTCGCCATCCAGCTTTCGTCCATCGCGCCGGAATAATCCTCCACGATGTTGCCGGTTTCCTCCTCCCACGCCGTAATCATATCCATATAGCCCTGCGCGGCGAAATCCACATCGGCAAACGGCGTGAACGTGCGGATCGTCACGCCCGCAGCGCACGCCCCCGCGCACGCAAGCATCATCAGGCACAGGGAAATCATCAGAACCGTCCATTTGCGCATAAGGTTACCTCCGTTACAAACCCAGATTGATGGCCTTTTGCAGCGTCTTTCTCGCCAGCGGCGCAGCCACGCTGCCGCCCGAGCCGCCGTTTTCCACCAGCACGCTGATGGCATACGGCGCGTTGTCATTGGTGATATAGCCCACGAACCACGCATGCGACTGCACGCTCTTATCGTTGCTCGCCTCAGCGGAGCCCGTCTTGCCCGCCACGACATAGCCGCTTGAAAGCGCAGCCCTTGTGCCCGTACCGGATTTGACCACGCGGATCATTTCCTTCTCGAGCCGCTGCGCCGTCGCGCTTTCCATCACGCGCCAGCCCTCGAAACTGCCCGGCAGCGCGCGCGTGCTTCCCTGCGGCGTGGTGATCTTCCGGATGAGATGCGGCTCATGCATCACGCCGCCGTTCGCGATTGCGCTGGCAATCAGCGCCATATGCATCGGCGTTGCGAGAACGCGGCCCTGACCGATAGACGACCACGCCAGATCCTCCGGGCTCAAATCGTCGATGGGATAGCTGGAATTATAGACGATCATATCGCCGAACATGAAATTCTCGTTGAAGCCCAGCTTCTGCGCCGTATCGCCCAGCATCTCATAGCCCAGCTCCTGCGAGAGCGCTGCGAACGTCGTATTGCAGGATTGTGCAAACGCATCGGAGAGCGTCTGCATATCGTGCCCTTCCTTCTCGGTGACGGAGTAATTGCCCACCGGGTAATAGCCCGTGCAATTAAAGGCAAAATCATCCAGATCCGGCAGGTTTTCCAGCGCCGAGGCCATGGTCACGATCTTGAATGTTGAGCCCGGCGGATACAGGCCCTGCGTTGCGCGGTTGATCAGCGCGCCGGCCTCCTCATCATACAGCGCCGCATCCACATTCGTAGGGTCAAACTGCGGCATGGAAACCATCGCCAGCACTTCGTTTGTCTGATAATTCATGACAACGACCGCGCCGCGCTTCCCTTCGGGAAATTGCTCGCTGATATAGCGCGAGAGCCGCTCGGAGATGGTCAGCTGCAGATCGTCGCCGCGCTGGGGCGTGCCCATGATCGCATCCGTCACGCGATCCACCACGCTGGACTTGAAGCCCAGCATATACTGCGCATGAAACGTATCTACGCCCGTGGAGACCTTGCCGCCGCTGTCGCCCAAAACCTGGGAGACGGCCATGCGCGTCGCCTTTGAGCTATTGTATCTTCTTGCGCCCGTCTCGTCCGTCCAGGCGAGCGTCGTGCCGTCCCTGTCCGTGACGGCGCCCATGATCACCTGCTGCTTCCCATGCGAGATGCGCGGGTTATACGGATTGGCCACCCAGCGCCCGCCATAGAAATACACTGAATAGCAGAAATAGGCGATCATCAGCGCAAACAGCGCGAGCATCAGCATCACCAGCATATGCATGCGGCGTTTGATAACTTTGATAAAATCACGTCCTTTCGGGGGCGCCGCCCCCGAACCCCTGCTGGGGATTTCATCCCCAGACCCCTTCTTCGCTTCGCGGCAGCTTTAAGCAGCCA